>NZ_MAIS01000013.1:0-90041 GCF_001680695.1 Paenibacillus sp. KS1
CACTGTTCCTTTTTTATATTCCTCTAAATGAATATCTTCAAGAACAGCCCGCTGTTCCTCTTCAGTAAGGGATGTATATTTCGCTATGTACTTCACCAATAATTCCTTCATGCTTCTCCCACCTCGTAGAAAAGGTCATCTCCATTTCACTTTACCATTTCTTACAAAAAGGTTCACCCTTCAAGTCATGACGGAACCTGTATTCCCCTCACTTATTTGTACAAGCACTTTCTATCATTCAATACAACCAAACCTACAGCCACGATCAAATAGAATGGGGCCGTAACGACAATAATACGCAAAGGTTCCCCCAATTGAATCCCCATAAAATAATTAAAAAGCTGATGAATGAGAATAGGAATAATCAGATTATGATTCAAATTATAAAATACCGTTATCATGATCGAGACAGAGATAATGGAGACCAAGAAACAGACAATATACAGCACTAAATCCATTCCTGAATAGCCTGTCATCAGCCATAGCGGCCCATGCCAGAATCCCCAAGTGACCCCAACGATCAACGCAGATGTTAACGGACTGAACTTTTTCTGCAATTCATCGAGTACAAATGCACTCCACCCGAGCTCTTCCCCTAGTGGCCCCAGAATCAGATTATAGCCAAATACGAGAAGCAGTTTCGTCCAGGAATCAGCTAATTGCTCGCGTATGGGCACATTCCAAACTGCAGTTACTACGGAGAGACTCCCTATTAAAACAAATAATTGGAGCAAAATAACGCTCAGTACCGTTGATAAGCGTATCCTTGCACGAAATTGACCCTTTATAAAATCCATCAGGTTTTCTTGAGGCTTGATTTTACGGAACATCGCGATGAACACAAAGGTTGCCGTCCAAGCTGATAGCACTTTTACCACTTCGGCTAATGGTTGAGATTTGATCACCAACATGGATAACCCGATGAGAAGAAGAAACACATAGAATATGCCGTAGGTCCATAGAATATATCTTTTTAATATGCCATTCATATTAATCCCCGCCTGTAACTAGTTTATAAAACAAAAAACCAATAGAACAATTTGCGCGCTCATCCTCCACTGGTTTCCAAATATAAACTATGGTGTTACACCCAGGTCAATAGATCGATCATAAAGTCCCTATTTTCCCTCAACAGGAATATAAATTTCTAAAAATACGCGCTCCATGTTATCCAGATACGTGATCAGACGAGTATTCACAAATGCAACCCCTTTGGGTGTAAGCCCCTGTCCCCGTCCCCAGGCTAATGTATGTTCAAAAACCTGATGCTTAATATCCCCGCTCCCGTTTTGGAACCTGCCATCCTCCACAATCGTGTAGATGCATGAGGGAAACTCCAAATAGCGCCCTTCTTCTGTTGGCTTCGCTTCAAGCTTCTCCACAATGTACATCTTCGTATCCAGAAACCCAATCTCATCAAACGTAAACTGCCTCATGATTCTACTGAGAATATCGTCCTTCATCGAGTCCGTATGCTCCAATATAACCGGATACTCCTGAAAGGCAGTGAAATCCGATATCTCCCCAATCACTTTATAAGCGGGGAATTCCTTAATGGAATATTGGTTGAGATGGTGTTTGATATCCTCACAGAATTGTTGGGTTTCCTTTATTTTTTGAAGCATGTGTGCTTTCATCCGTATCGTTTCTTCTAATTTGCTGGCTTTATCCCCTAATAAAGCTCCAAGCTCTTCGATTTCGCTGCCTACCTGCAACCTTTTTACTTCTTTGATCGATAAATTTCTCTTTTTGTAAAAGTCAGCCACCATCAAGGTATAGATATCATAGTAGTCATATTGCCTATAGTGATTGGATTCATTTTGCTTTGGGTTCACAATCCCTTGTTCCTCATAGTATCTCAGGGCATCCCTAGTCACTCCAAGGATCTCTGATAACTGGCTTGTTCTGTATGTGTTTCGTTCCTCCATTTCAAGTAGGCCTCCTGATGTCCGTAATCTCCTCTATTCAGAGCAGCACCCTGTTCTCTAGAATATTTTTCATACTAATATGGGATTTTGAAACTCCGATTTTTGCAAGATCATCTTGAAACTGGGCAAGCTCCTCGATGGATGCCGTTTGTACCTTGATCAGATAATTATATTCACCGCTAATGCGATATAAATCCGTTACTTCCTTGGCATGTTCACAAAAATCAACAACCTCTTGGCACCGTTCCGTTTTTAACAAAATAAACGTGGTCGTCCCTCTGTTCAAATTCCGCAAATTAAATTGAGCCGTATATCCGGAAATGATATTTTTTTCTTCCAGCTTAATCATTCTTTCTTTCACGGATGGTTGCGACATAGCCACTTCTTTACTGATTTGGGAAATCGACATTCGCGCATTATTCTGAAGTAATTTCATGATCTTTTGATCAATATCATCAAACCCATTTTCCATACGATGCACACCTCAAATACGAGATTTTAATAAAATAAACTCCTCAGCCTGCATAGCCTTATATTCACATGCATTCTACTACATGTTCCTCACTTTTCGCATTCATTTTACGAATTCATCCCCCTATAATTAGAACCATCTCTGAAGAGGAGGCTTATAAATGAGTATACAAGGTCTTGCCCATGTGGCAATCCAAGCCAAAGATTATCAAGCAACCATTGCGTTCTATACGGAAGTATTAGGGTTTAAGATCGGCCATCACTGGAGTCTGCCATCCTTTCAAATTAAAGAAGCCTCCATGCTGATTTCACCTGACCAAAGAACTTGTATTGAGGTCTTTGATAACGACGCGGTCATTCCTGCTCAAGGCAAGAAAGCACAGTCTGATGATGAGGTAACTCATGGGGCGTTATTGCATCTCGCCTTCTATGTCCAAGATGTTGAGGATATGTACCAGAAAGCACTCGCATATGGAGCCAAGCCATTTATAGAACCGGCGAGTCTTTCCCTTGGCGAACCGCCACTTGTAGTCAGAAACGCTCTCATTCACAGTCCCAATGGGGAGGTTATCGAATTTATTGAAGATGTAGATTTTGATGTGTCCACAAAAAAACACCTCCAAGGTTATCTCCCCTATCTTGCGCTATAGGGGCATTCCCTTGAGGGTGTGTTCTTCTGTTTCGTGCTATGAAGGTCATACTTGCGTTTTACCTGCTTCAGTCTAGGAAAGTTCACACCATAAGGCTAGTGGATCAGCTGCCATAGACTTCGAACTCATAAAGCGAATACCAGTAGCCGGTACCCTGGTTCGTTGCATACATGCGGACATACCTCGCATTTACTGGTTCAAAGTAGATATCGTCAATGCCGCCGTCGCCCATCGATGTGGTATACATATCCGCCCAATTGAGGGCATCGTTCGACACTTGAATCCTGTAGCCCTTCGCATAGGCAAACTCCCAGTTCAGTTTGACATGATTGACGCGATATTGTTGTCCAAGGTCTACGTAGATCCATTGCGGGTTGGAATATAGACTGGACCATCTCGTCGTCGGATTGCCATCTACCGCTTTATCAGCCGTGTATGCGGCTGTCTCGTTGGAAGAAGCTGTTGCCGATTTATTTAGCGCTAGATTTGGTTTGCTGCCATAAACCTGGAATTCATACAAGGAGTATCCGTAGAAGGTGTAAGCCCTTTGCGTCCCGTACATTCGTACATACCTTGCATTCACCGGAGTAAAGAATATATCGTCGATACCGCCAACTCCATTCGTTGTCGTATATACATCCGTCCAGTTGACAGCGTCATTCGATACTTGAATCTTATAACCCTTGCCATAGGCAAGCTCCCAGTTCAATATGACTCGATTAATGTTATAAGACTGCCCGAGGTCAATCGCTACCCATTCTGAATCTGTAAACTGACTAGACCATCTTGTCGTCGCATTGCCGTCCACCACATTGTTCGGCGTAAGAGCTGCGTCTTGGTTGGAAGATGACGAAGCTGTCTTATTTAACGCTAGATTCGCTGTGGTGGCGGACCCAACGCTATCCCCATATACCTGAAACTCGTAAAGGGAGTACCCGTAGATCGTCCCTCGTTCCGTCGCGTACATTCTTACATACCTTGCCGTTGTTGGCACAAAGCCAATATCGTCGACTCCGCCAACGCCAGTTGTGGTCGCATAGACATCCGTCCAATTGGTTGCATCGTTCGATACTTGTATTTTATAACTCTTGCCGTATGCGGTCTCCCAGTTCAGCCTAACTCGGTTAACGTTATAGGCTTGCCCGAGATCGACGTAAATCCACTCCGTATTTGTATATTGCTGGCTTGACCATCTGGTGCCGAACTTATTGTCGACCGCCTTATCGGCGGATACAGAAGAACTTTGGCTGGAAGAGGCTACAGCCGTCTTGCCGCTTGCCAGGTTTCCTGGAATCGTGTACGTTCCTTTGGTGAATTTGTAGATGTCTTCGTACATTTGTCTACCGTCATAAATGCCGCTTACGCCGTTGTTGTTCTTGTTCTTATAGAGGTTATATATTCCGAAGATATCTTGGTACCAGCCTTTGATCGCCCCTGTCATGTACCCGTATTCTGCGCCAGCCTTTAAATAATTATCGAACCGGTTCTTAAAATCGGGGTCAGACATCGCTCTCTCGTCAAATTCCATTTCGATGCCTTGATTGTAGGTTTGAGCTTGGGTGGTAACATTGGTCATTCTCGAATAGTCTGAACTCGGGACGAAATAGTGGTTGGGCTGCTGGATACTGAAATCAAAGGTATAGTTTTGCGCGCTTTTGCTTTGCCCGGCACCAAAGTACGGAATCCAGCAATATTTCAAGCCAAGCGAGTGCAGATAGTTTCCAGTGTTATTGATCGCATTTACTTCACCCTGATTGCCGGTGTCGATATCTTCGTGGAACCAATAGAAACCCTTTAATTCAAGGTTGCTGTATTGGGCTTGGTTCCATTTACTTCGTACGTTGTCGATATACCATTTGGTTACCTTGGTTAAGTTGCTAGGATTGGTTTTTAAATTTTCACTGATGCCGTCGTTATCGACATCCCCGAAATTGGTTATTCTACTGTTGGGATAAGGTATCATAATATATACCTTGGATTTGTAGTTTGGTTGGTTTAGCGTGGCTGCAACCTGCTGGGTAGCTTGATTCAGGGCGTCCAGCTGTTGATTGGCAGTGAAAATACGGTTGATGTACCACTCCCAATCCGTCTTGTAGGTAAACTTGGCAGGGTCAGCCGAATCGCCGAAATCCCGATAGTCAGGCGTATTGATTCCTAGGAACAGGAACGAGTCAAAGAAGGTGTCGTCCATCACATTATTGCTGTTGTAGTGCGCAACATAAGGCAACAATGTATTTTTGTCATACGTGCCGATTTCTTTCCCCTCGTATGTCGTTCGTCCGCCGTAATATCCGGTGTACAACAAGGCCATATTCTTCACGTTTCCAGATGCCGCGGTGTTGGGTGGGAAATATCCCGTCGCAGCGGCAAGGTCAAGAGGCTGCTCTATGGCAGGCTGTGGCTGTTGCTCGAGATCAGATTGGGGCTGTTGATTGAATTCAGGCTGTGACTGTGGATCGGGATCAGGCTGAGGAATTCCCCCTTGCTCCGGCTGAGTAGGAGTTTCAGGCAAAGGCTGTTGATCTCCCTGCCCCTGCGTAACCTCCGGCGGTATATCCCCCTCTGCATTCAGTACCGATGGATGGACAGAAAAAACAATCGAGAAGATTAGCACAAGTGATAACAACAACGAACCTCGTCTTGGATACCTTTGACTCTGCTTCATTTTTCATCCCCATTTCTTAGATTGAAATGACAATTACGTTTGTACAAGTCTGGTACATGAGCCTGACCCTGACGCCCAATTATTCCAAGTAGCCTCTTCACCATAGATTTTATGAGACATTTTTATGCGCAGTAATAGATAGTTGTTTACTTTGATATACACTTCTTTACATCCCAAAATCACGATGACGATGTACCCCTCTCTCTCGTTTCCTTCGCATGTAACCTACACAGTATCGTTAAATATTGACACATAAAGTAATGTGACGGTATGATCCATATTAATTTCATTTCAATTTATAAAGGTGGCCTATGAAAAAAAAACTACAAATCTACATATCGTCTACTTTTTCTGATTTGGTTGAGGAAAGATACACCGCTGTAGAAGCCGTGCGTAAAGCTGGGCATATTCCTGCAGGAGTTGAGCTATTCTTCAAGGAAACTCCGATGAGCATTAGGAAAAGATGGATCGATGAATCCGATATATATATTCTAATTCTCGGAGGATTCTATGGTTTAACGCTTCCTGATGATGAATCAAAGAGTTATACGCATTGGGAATATGATTATGCGGGCGAAGTTGGTAAACCCAGATTTGCTTTTGTAGTCACAGATGAAGCATTAAGACAAAAGCCATACGACTTTGTAGTAGGGGAGTATTATGAGAGGCTCCAAGAGTTTAAACAATCCGTATTTGAGGAAGTACCTACCTATTATGTTGAAGACATACGGCACATTAAGATGGTTATGCGCGATCAATTGCCAGAGTATGAAAGAAGAGATGATCTGCACGGCTGGATTTCTGCCAAGGATGTCCCAGACGTACAAAAGTTATTGGAAGAGAATGCGAGTTTATTGAGAGAGAATGCTAAATTACAAGCTGAGCTGGAGAAAAATAAAAGAGAAAATCAATGATAGGGAAGTACAGTGCTTCATCGTCAGATGGGGGCTGTACTTTTTTTCTTCCCATAAAAATATCCTTTGAGTACAATAAATATCAAAAGATCTGGGGATAGGCCCATGGAATTCCATTAAAAAGGAGATAAAACATGAAATCCGCATATGAAATTGAAACCGAGCGTCTTGCTCTGCGCGTTTTTGAAGAAGAGGATGTTGAGGCTGCCAAGCGGTTTTGGGGCGATGAGGAAGTGATGCGGTACTGTCTTGGTGCCGCCGCCCATGAGAAGCTGCCTTTGACTCTTACAGCTTACCGCGAATGTCATCAGGCAAAGGGATTGTCCGTCTATGCGGTGGTGGAAAAAGAAACGCGCATGGTCATAGGAGCCGGCGGTTTTAATATATCGGGAGAAGTCCATGAGGTTGAACTCATTTATCATTTTGCCAAGTCAAGCTGGGGAAAAGGATATGCGACAGAAGCGGCAAAGGCTTGCTTAGAGCTTGCCAGAAATCATGGTGGCGTGAAGCGAATCCATGCTTCTGTTGACCCTCAAAATGCGGATTCCAGCAAGATTCTTGAAAAAATAGGCTTTACATACGCCGGCACGGAATGGTTCGAAGATACACAGCAGGAAGAAGCCATTTATGAAATCATGCTGAAATAAAGCAAGGAGGCGTATGATGAAAATTCGCGTACTAATCGCCGATGACAACTCATTCATCCGCGAAGGGATGAAGATTATTTTAACCACATTCGGGGAATTCGACGTGCTTGCCACAGTGGAGGACGGCCGGGAAGCCGTTGAATACTGCCAGGCTCATGAAGTAGATGTTGCCTTGCTGGATGTACGGATGCCGAATATGAACGGAGTCGAGGCCACCAAGCTGATTAGCGAGCAGACGGCAACCAAACCGCTCATTTTGACGACGTTTGACGATGATGAATATATTCTGGATGCCATCCGGTTCGGCGCAAAGGGATATCTGCTGAAAAACACCGATCCGGAGCGGATCCGCGATGCGATCAAAAGCATACACAACGGGCAGAGCGTCCTGCAGGATGTGGTACTGGAAAAGCTCAAATCCCAGATGTCAGGCTACCAGGAGCCGACGGAGAGTAAAATGTCCGTCCCGGCTGCATCCTCCGGAAAGCAGAAAACAGGAATCGGTACTGAAAAGGACGAGAGTTCTTCCAATGACGGGCCCTTCGACCGCAGTTTGTTTACGGAACGGGAACTGGATGTCATGTCGCTCATCGCGCAGGGCCTATCGAACAAGGAGATTTCCAAAGAAATATTTATTTCCGAAGGGACGACGGCAAATTATATCACAGCAATTTTGAATAAAACCGGGCTATCGCACCGGACACAGATTGCGATTTATTATCTGACGGGCAAAACCCGTTAGAGAAGGGAAAGGCTATCGCATGGAAGTTTGGACGGTTGGCAATAAAATGATCATGCTGCTGTTTGTTGTCATCGCTTCTTATATTACGGCGGCAGTGGCAGACCAATGGCTAGTATTCTTTTTTCTAATTTATTTGGCGCTGAATCTAATCCTGCATATCGTGAAGAAGAGCGTCACCAAGCAGATGATTATTATAGGAATTATCATCTATTTGATCGGTTGCACGGTTCACTATCCGTATTTTGCACTGCTGCTTCCGTTTAGCATGAATGAGCTGGCGTCCTTTCATTCGCGAAAAAACGGTTATTTGCTGATCGCCGTATTTCTTCCGATACTGCTTTTGCGCGGTGAAATGATGATTTTGTATGTCTTTGTAGCTGCTTGGAGTTTCTTCGGTTATGTGATGATCCGTCATTATATGGGGAGGGCCATCAAACAGGAGGATGAGCTTGAACGAATGCGCAAGGACGTGCAGAAGCTGGCGAAAAGCCTCAACGAAAACCGGGAATATGCCAGAGCGTCGGAATATATGGTCAAGCTGGAGGAACGCAACCGGCTGGCTCAGGAAATCCATGATGGCATCGGGCATGCAATGACCGGCGCCCTAATTCAGATGGAAGCGGCCAAACGCCTTCTGGGCAGCGATGCAGCAACAGCGGAGACGCTGCTGCAAAACGCGATCGGCATCTCCAAGGAAGCGATTGAAGAAATCCGGATTACACTGAAACATACCAAGCCGCCAATGGAGCAGCTTGGGTTCAGCCGTTTGAAGACCGCGGTTGAAGCTTTTGCAGGCCAAACGGGGCTCATGACCTCGGTCGTCCATGAAGGAAACATCGATCAGATCACTCCGCTTCATTGGAAAATTATTTATGAAAATGTCACGGAGGCTTTGACCAACAGTGCCAAATATTCCGGCGCTTCGGCCGTTCATGTGGAAGTCCGGGTACTAAACCGTTTTATTAAAGCCGTCGTAGCCGATAACGGCAAAGGTGCCTCCAAAATCGTCAAAGGCCTCGGCTTGATCGGGATGGAGGAGCGGACTGCACACGTCAACGGGACGGTCGTCGCCGACGGTACCCGCGGTTTTAGCATCACGACCCTGATTCCGTACGGTGACTAATGAAATTTCTCATTTGCCGTTAATCCTTCTCCTAACAAAATATGAATTTTCTCATGTAAAAAGGATGAACTTATGCACTGATATAAGAGCATCCTTTTTTATTATGATAAAGACATCAAAAGCACAACGAAACGGAGTGAAAGATAGATGAACGTATTAGAAATCCGGGGGCTTACAAAGAAGTTTGGCGATTTTATCGCTGTTGATAATATGTCGCTGTCCATTCGGGAAGGTGAGATTTTTGGTTTTCTCGGATCTAACGGAGCTGGCAAAAGCACAACGATCAATATGGTTTCGTCGCTGCTGCGTCCGACTGGTGGGGAAATCCGGATTCTAGAGAAGGACATCATGAAGCATAGCCGCTTTGCCAAAATGAACCTCGGCGTTGTTCCCCAGGATTTAGCGATTTATGAGGATATGACTGCGTATGAGAATGTAAGCTTTTTTGCAGGGCTGTACGGTTTACGGGGGACCGAGCTGAAGGAGCGGACAGAGGAAGCGCTGACGTTTGTCGGTCTCGGCGACAAGGCCAAAAGTTTCCCGAAAAATTTCTCCGGCGGGATGAAACGTCGCCTTAACATCGCCTGTGCTATTGCGCATAAACCAAAGCTGATTATTATGGATGAACCGACCGTAGGGATCGATCCCCAATCGCGCAATTATATTTTAACCTCGGTGCGAAAGCTGAACGAATCCGGCTGCACCATTATTTACACAAGCCATTACATGGAGGAAGTTGAGGAGATTTGTTCCCGTATCGCTATTGTGGATCATGGAAAAATCATCGCCGAGGGAACCAAGGAGCAGCTGAAATCAACGGTCACTGACGTCAAGGAAGTTCGCATTGAATTGAAATTGGCCCAAGGTGGGGAAAGCGAAGGTTTAAAAACCATTCCAGGGGTGCGTAATGTACTTCAGGATGAACAGGTAATTCGGATTCAGAGTGATGCCGCGGTGGATAACCTGAACCGGATATTGAAGCAGCTTATGGATAATGGCAAAGAAATCCGCGCGGTTGAAGAACAGGAGCCTAATTTAGAAACGGTATTCCTTACATTAACCGGGCGCAATTTACGGGATTAATATATCGCGGAAAAGGAGGTTGCCACGGTGAATATATTATCGATTGCATTAAAAGAAATAAAGCAGGATCTCCGCGATCGGCGTACGCTGGTGTTCATGCTGGGTTTCCCGATCGTTCTCATGTTAATCCTGGGTATGGCGCTGAGCAATGCATTCAGTTCCGATGTCAAAATCGGAGATCTGAAGGTTTTGATGAAGGATTCAACCGGCGGCGGAGAGCTTTCTCAAGCGTTTAACGCTTTTACGAAGGAAGTAGGCAAGACGGGAGTGATATTTGAGTCTCTTCAGTCTGGGATGGATGGACGAACGGAAGTTGAAAATAACCGTTATGTGGATTATGTCGAGTTGACTCCGCAAGGAATTTCCCTTTATGGCAGCAGCCGCGATACGATCGCAAGCAATATTGTGCAGGGGATGCTGGCTTCTTTCACGGATAAATATAATGCGGCTGTGGCGGTAGCCAAGATCGAACCGGCCCACACCGAGGCGGTGTTCGCGAGCGGCGGAACAGACTACATCAAAGAAATGTCCATAACGCCGAACCGAACGCCAAGCTCCGTCGATTATTATGCGCTCGCCATGACCGTGATGGTTGGCATGTGGGCGGCCATGTCGGCAGGCGGGCTGATCCAGAGCGAGATCAGTCGCGGCACAGGGAATCGACTTATCATAGCTCCGGTAAGTAAAGGCGAGATTTTTACGGGCAAGATTTTGGGCGGAATGATGACGAATGTATTGTGCGTGGCAGCGATGATCCTGTTCAGCAAATATGTGTTTAAAGCTTATTGGGGCAGCCATATGGGGATCGTTGCCATCGTTCTGCTGTCAGAGGTCATCATGGCGATGGGTCTTGGCCTTGCATGCGGCTATATGATAAAAGGCAGGGCGGGCCGCAATGTCGTCAGCTTGATCGTTCAGCTCATGTCTTTTTTCGGAGGAGCCTATTTCCCCATCGGCAATGATTCTGGCAGCGGCTTGATGGGATTCCTCATCAATTTGTCACCCATCCGCTGGGCTAACCATGGTCTGACGCAAGTGATTTACGGAAATGACGTATCGGCAGCCTGGCCGGTTGTTTGCATAAACATCGGCTTCGCCGTATTGTTTCTAGGTGCATCAATTGTCGTAATGAGACGCAGGGAGGGATTGTAACATGTGGAGTGAGATCTGGTTTCTAGCTTCCAAAACGCTGATTGCGACATTTCGCAAACGCAGTGCGCTATTAATATACTTCGGTCTGCCGATTATCGGTATTTTGGGTTCCATACTGTTGTATGGCCAACAAGGGCAGACACAATTACGGGTTGGCGTGGTTAACGATGATCAGGGTCAACAGATTGCGGCGGATACGATCGGTTTTGTGCAGCGTCTCGATCATGTGCAAATCATAAACGTTACGGCAAGCGAGCTGAAGGAACAGCTGGCTGCGAGCAAATTGGACAGCGGCTTGATTATCGACTCGGGTTATTCGGAGAGCGTGCTGAACGGGAATCCGGGCCATATTTCCATCGAATCGGTGAAAGGAGCTCAAGTAACGGCGTACATGAAATCGATGCTGCACGGATATATCGATAATGTCGCGGCAATGGCGAAAATTTCTGGAGGCGACCAAGCCAAATTCCGGAAGCTGTATGATACTTACCATTCCTCGGACTTTAAGCTGACGTCCCAATCCGTAAATGATACATCTGTAACCAAAGCAATGTCGTTTCAATCCATCGGGTTTCTGCTCTTGTTTATGATGAACTCTGCGACCGGGCTATCGGAGCTGATTTTGAAAAACCGGGAGAACCGAACCTATTACCGCATTCTCTCTTCTCCGATCAATGCGAGGACCTATGTGCTGGCGAATGTTTTGGTGAATATTATCGTCATGATCGCGCAAATTATCGTCGCTTTGTTCTTCATGCGGGTCGTGTTTAATCTGGATCCAGGAATCTCAATGGGGGAAATGCTTATTATTCTAACGCTTTTTGCGCTTGTATCCGTCAGCGTGTCGCTGGTGATTGTAGCTTTCTCCAAAAACTCGGCGATGGCTGGAGCGCTTCAAAATCTGATTGTGACTCCAACCTGTCTGCTCGCGGGCTGCTTCTTCCCGAGAAGCATTATGCCTGAAATGCTGCGCCGCATTTCCGACTTCATGCCACAGAGTTGGGCGCTGCAGTCGATCGACAAACTACAGTCCGGAGAAGCGATGGGCAATATCTGGTTTCATCTGACGATTTTATTCGCCTTTGCGGTTGTTTTCTTCCTGATTGCAACGTACAAATTCGGACGTAACAATGATACGAGAAACTTCGTTTAGCTTTCATGGTTTGCAGTGAAATATATTGGGGCATAAAAATAGCAAAAGAGGTTGTACCTGGGTAAGCCAGCGTGCAGCCTCTTTGTCTTGGGCAAAACGAAACATATTATGTGGATCATACTTTCGTTTCACCCGAAGCCGATTTATTTCATGCTGATACCTTTATTGGATTGAGTTCATCAACTCAAAGAAATATTGGGGTTTATGGGTCTTATTTAGACTATACCAAGCATCTAATGTTGTTTCTGAAAACACACCTAATGCTCTCAAGATGTGTGCAGAAAATTCCAATGGTGCTACTCCAGATGCCGTGATCAATTTCCCATCCGTTACAACTGACTCCCTCCTGTAATGCTGTTCGCCTGCATAAGTGGGACAGACCATCTTCAGGTATTCCAGATCATTGCTTGTGTGCTCGCGAGAATTCAACAATCCTGTCTGGGCCAATCCTATCGTAGCACCGCAAATCGCGGCAACCAGTATGCCTTCCTCTACACATCTCTGGGCAACTTGTAAGATCGGTTGGTGAATGGGTGCTGTCCATGTATCTCCACCAGGCAAAATCAATACATCTGTACTTGCTATGCAGCACTCCTCCAGACAGATATCAGGGAGTACCTTCAATCCACCCATCGTCGTTACAGGGGTCTTTTCATTTCCCACGGTAACTATTTTTGAGGGGGTTATCCCCTTTTTATAAAATCTTCCCGAATTCAATTCGGCAGTTACATAACCGATCTCCCAGTCTGCCATTGTGTCAAATACATACAGATATACCGTATTACTCATGTGTACGTTCTCCTTCTCTACCCAATATTCAACGGATTCCCATCATCTATCGGTAATCCATGATTGTCTTCATAATAAAATAACTTCACTGACAACTGCTGTCAGTGAAGTTATTTTCGTTGATAATATTCCATTAATTCTGATGCAACAGCAATAAGTTTATCCTTCAACTGCTGTGGCTCGATAACTTGAATCGATTTCCCATAGGATAAGAGAAGATGAGGCACATAAGTATCCATTGATTCTTCCTCAAGTACAAAGATTGCTTGATTTGCCGTCCTCTCTTGCAGATAGTGCCCCAAGAACCCGTGCAGACATAAGTCGTCCAATGCCTCTGCTCTGCCCTCGATAATTACAGAAAACGCTCTGTCCTTGCCCACCAAATCAGGCAGCAAGTTTTGCTTAACAAACTCACGAGCTGAAAAGGCTTCGGGACGCTTAAATCGGATGGACGTACGCTCGATTTGTACAATCCGTTCTGCCCGGAAGATGCGGAGCTCATTCCTTAGGTGGCAAAATGCAACGGTATACCATTTATTGTTCCAGTTCACTGTCCCATAGGGGTCTATGACCCTATGCTTGGGCTGCTCCTCCCGGACTGTGCGGTAATCGATTTCTAGAGAGCATTCCTGTTCTACAGCCTGCTCCAATTCCAGCAATACCGGCTGAATAGAAGGAGCTCCCCCTTGGTTGATTACTTCAAATCCTGCTAACTGACGATTAAGTGTGCGTTCCTGCTCCTGGTTCGAATACTTTTTCAACTTCGATGTCGCATTGTCTAATACTTCGCTCAGAGGATATCCAGCTTCTTTTGCAAAGATGGCAGCATGAAGGAGCGCCTTTTTCTCCTCCATATCAAATAGCAGAGGGGCTCTGATAAAATGATTGAGCAAGCTATATCCGCCATAATGACCTGAATCAGATACGATGGGCACTCCACTGGCACATAGTGCATCAATATATCGATAGACAGTTCTAATATTTATTTCTAACTTTTCGGATATTTGTTTGGCAGTCATTTTGGCGCCCGAATTCAGCAACCACAATATTGCCAGCATATTATCGTTTTTTGGCATCGCATAACCCTTCGTAATTCACTCAAGATTTAAGAACTAACACCTTACATATTTCCGTTTGAAGCCGATCTGCCCCTTCTCTACCGCCTTTTGAATATTCATGGATGCATTCAAGAACTTGCTCTTTCCAGAATCGCGATTGACCTCCACCGGGCCCACTTCCTTTGCGATCTCGACTACTTTATCATGAAGCGGCTGATAGGATACTCCCACGGTGTAGATAAAATTATTCATCGCGTACTTCGCACGTTCAGGAGCATCATGAATCGTATTTTTCACAAGTTCCAGCATATCCGCAATTTTGGCTTCAGAGAATTCACTGTCCGGGCGATTTCCGAGCATCCAGCAATAACAGCTCCAGCCTGCCGACCTTTTAAGCTCTATATCGCTTGCAATCCATTTATCGGAGACTTCCTGCGCAATATCTGTCTCTGCCAGCGTTACGGCTACCACATAATCAGATAGCATATAGAAATAGGCCTGATCAATCCACCGCTCAAAATCCACCGCAGACATTGCCTCAGGATCCGCGATTACCCCGGCAAAGTACATGGCGTCGTAATTCCCTGTAGCATAGAGCTCCTCCGCTAATGGCTGATTGCGTTTTATTTTCCGGAAGATAGGCTTCATCTGACCTGTAGCTACTCCAAAAAGCGGCTCGTGAGCGCCATTGGATAGGTATATTTTCTTGGTGCGTTCCTTGCCAAGAGCTTCAAGCTCTTGCATGACCGTCTCTAGATTCATGATTCATACTTACTTTACAATGGTATATCTTACGGAACAAGCCCGTCTACACTTCAATATATCATAAAGAAGACTGTATCCGATGAAATCAGAATCAAGACCACCTTACCGGTTATCGGTGACTCGGTTATTCCCCATATTGCGCTCGGAACTGCATTGGCGTCATGCCGGTCACTCGACGGAACGTATGGACGAAGTGACTATCACTTTGGAAGCCCACAGATGCAGCAATCTCCTTCACAGTAGGGCATCTCCCAGAGAGGAGCATATCCTTCGATTTCTGAATGCGAAATTGCAGCAAATATTGATAGGGACTTATTCCCCAGCTCTTGCGGAACAATAAATTCAGATACTGTGGACTGACCCGCAGTGTATTCGCCATCCGTTCCAGCCCGAGATCAGGGTTCCCGTACGCTTCTTCAATGAGCAAATAAATAGGAGCGAGCCTCTCATGACCTTCAGATAAGGAGGGTTCATTGCCAGCTTGTCCGAACTGCTTGATAAGCGTCAAAAAGGCATACACCTCAAGTGAACCATTGACCCCCGCAAGATCGAAGCTATGATTGCATTTATGATCGTATTGCAGATGAATTGCTGCGAGTGGCGAATCGGAACCCCAACTCAGTGGCCGCATGTGTTGAAGATCAAGTGACGCTGTAATGGGATTGGCGAGCGCCCCATCGAAGGTCATAAACCATGTCGACCAGATGCTAGTTTCCGCACGATAACTGTGGCTTACGTTTGGCTTGAGCAGGATGCCCTGATTCGGATACAACTTCACCGTTGTGCCGTTCACCGAGAATTCACCGACTCCCTCTACCGTGTGCAGCCAGTGGAAAGCGTGATAGCCGTGTTCCCGATAAATGGATCCCTGGTGCGTCATCAAGCCGACACTGCCCAGGTGAAGCGGCAGCCCCCGGTCACGCTCCGTTGTTATGAAATGCCTGCCATAGCTGATGTTCATATCCGCTCCTCCAGTTTCATTTTTCGATATTGAAAGCGTTATATCTGATATTTTATTACGGATTGGGTTCGATTAGAATAACTTACAAAGTTGATATTTATTATATCCTTGAAACGGGAGTGATCACGATTATGACGGTGAAGCTTGGATTTATCGGAACCGGAGGAATCGCCAATCATCATATCCGCAGCTTAGCTCAAATCGAAGGCGTATCCATGACTGCATTCTACGATGTTGACCTTGGCCGTGCACAGAAAGCGGCTTCAGAGCACAATGATGCGAAAGCGTACGCAAAGCTGGACGACATGCTGGACGACATGCTGGACGACAATAAGCTCGATGGCGTCTATATTTGCGTTCCACCACTAGCCCATGGAGATGCCGAACAGCAATTGATCGAACGGTCAATCCCTTTTCTTGTAGAAAAGCCAATCGGCATCAACCGCGACACTCCCGCCGCCATCAGTCAGGCGATCAAGGACAAAAAGCTGATCACGTCCGTCGGGTATCACTGGCGATACAGCGAAACAGCACACTTAGCTAAGAAGCTGTTGGCTGAGAGGACTCCCGGCATGGCGCTCGGATACTGGATGGGCGGAATGCCGATGGTGCCTTGGTGGAGAGTAATGACAGGATCGGGCGGACAGTTCGTCGAACAGACGACGCATATCGTAGACATGCTTCGCTTTTTGTGCGGCGAAGTGAAAGAAGTATATGCCGCATACGCGCTTCAAGCAATGGGCAAGAAAGTCGAAGGAACCGATGTCCCCGATGTCGGGACGGTTACGATGAAGCTTGCAAACGGCATGGTTGCCACCATTTCCAACACCTGTATGATGCCCATCGGCCACCACGTCGGACTCGATATCTACACGGACGAAGGTGTGCTCGAGGTGCGTGACACCTCATTGAAGGTGATCGAGACTGAGGGCGTTCAGACTCACTCCAATGGGATTGATCTCACTATCGCTGAAGATGAAGCGTTCATCCATGCGATCCGTACTGGCGATACCTCCCGCATTAAGTCCAATTATGAAGATGCCCTCCGAACTCACGAAATTACGATTGCAGCCACTGAATCTGCCGTCTCGGGCAAACCTGTACTGCTTGGTTCATACTAGTGATTGGAGGGATCGACTGTGAAGTTCTCATTGTGCATCGGCGCTTATAGCGGGAAAGATGTCATTTATCATTTGGAGAAAATTAAGGAGCATGGCCTGCACGGATTGGAGTATTATTCGTGGTGGAATCTTGATGATCTGAAACAAATCGCGAAGGAGCAAGAGCGCATCGGGGTGGGCATCAGCGCGACCTGCACGAAGTTCTTCAATCTAGTCGATGAATCGTTCAGAGACAATTATATCGCTGGGATACGCGATACGATTGAAGCGTGCAAGATTCTGAATGTCACTTCAATTATTTCTCAGACAGGCAACGAACTGGAAGGCTTGCCTCGCGAGGATCAGCGCTCCGCTATGGTGGAGACACTCAAACGCTGCGCCCCTCTGCTCGAGGAAGCCGGAATCGTCTTGGAGGTGGAACCGCTCAACGGACTCGTCGACCATTACGGACATTTCCTTCAGCGTTCGGATGAATCGGTGGAAGTGATCGATCGGGTAGACAGCCCGAACGTCAAGCTCGTCTTCGACGTCTACCATCAGCAGGTCACGGAAGGCAACGTCATTCGCAACGCTACCCATTATATCGACCGAATCAATCATTTCCACATTGCAGACAATCCAGGCCGCAATCAGCCAGGCACGGGCGAGCTAAATTACGTAAATATTCTGCGCGCGATTAAAGAAACCGGCTTCTCCGGATTTGTCGGACTGGAAGGCGGCTATACGATCGACACTGACGTAGCGGTGGAGCAATTTAAGCGGGACATTGTTACGCCAGTGTTCGGAAGCTTGCAGGCATAAGCTTATCGAAATCGATATTTGAACTCGAGAATAGCAAGGATTATCTCCCGCATTTGCAATGAAAATATGCGAGTCAGTCTTTTTTCCTCCCCCGTGCTGTCTGTAACGACAAGTTTAAGGGCCGTCCTTAGCGGATGGCCCTTTACTCTGTTTATTTCTTATGATTCAAAGCTTATCCTGCCGCTTTAGGTTCTATCAACATAATATGGCATTCCTTTTCGGTGAAAGGCTTCTGCTCGGCTCCCCCCGGGACAATAAACATCTCACCCTTAGAGATTTTCACCTGGCCATCACGAAAAGCAATGAACATTTCCCCTTCGAGCACAATAAATACCTTATCGGCACCTTGATGCTCGTGCCATATAAAATCCCCATCAATTTTAACAAGCTTGAATTGATAGTCATTTAATTCAGCAACAACTTTTGGAGACCAGAGATCGTTGAATGTAGATAGCTTCTCATTTAGATTAATAGCTTCGTAATGCATATTAAGCCCTCCTAGTTTTCGATGATATTCTCTCGACTTTTTAGAGTTTATGTAAGGCATTTGTTATATTTCGCAAAGCGTATTCGATAGCTAATGGGCCACCAGTAATAGCGGAACTATCCATTAAATAGACATTGTCCTTCTCTACGGCATTCAGTTTATTCCATACATTACTTTGTTTTAAGTCTTTCATTAATGTTTCCTTTTTTGTAATGTCACCTATAAGGAAAATATGGTCTGCTTGAACCGTTGAAATTCCCTCAAACGTATTAAATTTATTATTAGCACCTTTGAATGTATTATCTGGTGTAAGTCCCAGTCCCTTTTCTTTATCAAACGCAAGTGTATAGACAGGATTCCCTTCACCTAGAACATTAAAAGTTTTTCCATCCCAAGACAATATAAGTGCTACTGACTCCCCTTGAATCGACTTTAATGCTTCGCGCCCAGCTGTGATGTCCTTCATCATGGTAGTAATTACTTTTTCCGCTTCCTCTTCTTTTCCAATAATCTCGGCCACTGTACGGAGTCCATACTGCCAGTTTTCATAGATGTCCTTCGATTTCAGCGTAATGACAGGCGCAATTTTTTCTAGTGAATCATACATCTTCTCATGCTGTTCGGTTGCTAGAATGTAATCAGGCTCAAGAGCTAGAATTTTCTCAATACTAGGAGACACTTTATCTCCTAATTCCTCTGCTGAATCCAGCTTTCCATGTAAATAAGATAAAGTGGATAGATACTCTTTTTCCGTAGTAGCAGCAGGCGGCTCACCTAATGCAACCAATATTTCAGGGTAAAAGTACCACAACGAGGCTACTTTTTCTGGTTTTTTCTCGATAACAATTTCTTTGCCTAAGGCATCCTTAAATGTTCTTTGCCAATCAGTTGCAGCTGCATGAACTACTGATGCAGATGCGCCTTCTGCAGTGGAACCTTTATTTTCAGCAGGTGTTGCATTACAAGCCGCTAGTATGACTACTAGTAGGGAGAGTAACAGTCCTATCCTCTTTTGCATACGAAATGCCTCCAACATCATGTTATCTTTCATTTGCCATTAGTATAGTGAAGTCATTTGTAGATGAGAATGGATGCCTGTTGAAATTAGCATAGATTATTGATGAACTTCGCTCGATATTCAGTAGGAGAAACACCAAATTGTTTCTTGAACACTCGACTAAAATAAAAGGGATCTGCAATCCCAACCGTCTGCGCAATTTGTTGAACAGGCGCATCACTTGTAAATAGCATTTCTTGCGCCATGGTTATCCGATATTTTACTAAGTATTCTGCCGGCCCCATACCTGCATGTCTTCTAAATACATAAGAAAGTCGATTTCGATTAACATTATTGTGTTCTGCAAGCGATTCTATGGTAAGACTTTGATCATAGTATTCATGAATATAATGAGACGCTCGTTCAAATAAAGTAAGTGATTCACAGCTATTTTGCCTATTAGCAACACATAATAAAGCTTCGTTCAGTACATCGCGAAACAGCACTTCAGTCTGAAACATCGGAATTCCTCCACGCTGATTATACACATGCCACAGGCGCATAATTAATTCGATAAGACGAGGAGACTGTCCCGTTGATAATTCAAAATGCTGATGGGAAAAGCTTGACTCTTCTAGTTCTGAGTGACATATCCGGTATTGAACAAGGATATACTCCCAGTTGGCGTTGCCAAACAACTTTTGAGCTAGCTTCATTTTTGCACCCCCATGCACAACTTTGCCTGGCGACAGAATGTACGGCGTGTCATCAAATTGAAATTGTGTCTTCCCTGTAAGTGGAAATACGAATCCAGGAAAAGAATCTGTATAGTCAGCGTGAGGCACACCTGGATTTTTAGCATATCGATATACTCCTTCTACTTGAAAAGGAGTGTGAGCAAGATGCTCTGCTAACTGATTAACGTCGATTTTCACATTGCATGCCTCATTTCAAATAGTAGTTATTCGGTAAATAGGGAGTATCATTTCTATTTCCACATTATTGATAACGATTATCACTGTCAACCTGTTTGGACAATAAAAATGCCGTTACCCTGCAACTGTTCAAACAGCCGGGTAACGGCATCCGATCAAGATATTCTCTCAAAATAGGGGGGCGTGGCGATTAGAAATCGCGGAGTTGGTCGGTATATCCCCACAGTGCATGTTCATCTATTTCGAGCTGATTCGCCCGCAATTCCTCAACAATCTCGGACACAAGTGGAGTCACAGCATCAAAAATCTCCTCCCGTTCCTCGGTATAAATAAACACCTTGCGCTTGTCGAGTTTGTTAAAGCCTTCAATATAGGTAGAAAAGATGTGTTCGAGTTGCAACTGCACGTCCTGGGATGACATATCACCTGTCTGTGCTTGTGCTGCAAGCTCCCGTAGCTGCCCGCGTATCTGTTTGTACAGCGAGGCAGCCTTTTTCGCTTGCGCAGGTGTAATTCCTTCCCGGCCGTCCCACGCTCGAAATGGATTATCGAGATTGTCGGCGAGCCATTCCGGCTTGCGCGGTTGGCGAATGTACAAATCCAGACCTTGCTTGGCTGCTTGCTTGTAGGCTTGCTTGATCGTCTTGGCAGCATCATCCGGTAAGCTGGTCATCCACAATGTGTGCAGCTGCGGCAACTGATCCGGGCGTGGGAATTGATCTCCTGAAAAGCCAAACATGTCTATTGTCGTGAACATTTGAAGCTGTTCGAGCTTGTACAACTGCTCTATTCCACGGATATAGCCTGGGTTGCCGCCTACTCGCAAGCTCTGTAGTGAAGGAAACCTACCGATGACTTCTCCTAAATCGATGTCATCGACTGCGTACAGAACCAGCTCAGACAAATGCGCGAGTCCCCTTAAGCAACGATAGGAATTCACCGCCTCGCCATTCAACTGAAGCCTGATGCCGCGCCCTTCCTGCTCGTGCTTGATATGGACATCATGCTGCAAATCGATCCTTTCCACTTCTGCCTCGAGATCTAACTCCAGCTTGCAGATAAAATCATGCGTCCTTACATAGTCCTCCAGTGCAGAATTCCAATCGAAAGCCTTCAAGGATGTCAGACAAGACAGACGATCCAACTCTGTGTAGTCGGCTAGATCCGGGATCCGATCCAGAGAAAGCGATCGAAGACCCAATGGCACCATGACTCCAGTAATTTCTATCTGCTTGCTTCCGTCCGCCTTACTGGCCGCTTTAAAATTATGCCGTTTGTTCTCTGGAATGCGCTCCCACTGCAGCTGACGAAACTGCCTGTTCTCTCGATCCCAGTCTCCGTAACTTCTCGGCTGCTCCTGTACAAGAACTTCGAAATTCCCAATATAGGTATAGTTCGGAGGAATCGGACCCTCACTAATGAGATGATCCAGCTCATTCCAAAAATAATAATCTAGTATTAGCGGCTTTACCTGTTTCAGCTGATCAAGGGAAGGAAGCTCTCCTCCGATCCAATGTAGCATCAATGCAGCATAGCTGTCTTCTTTGTCCGCTTGGTTTGCGGGCAAGATATGCGTAATCTGGCATGCAACATAGGCATTCAATAGTGAATTCCAGAATCCGAATACGTCACCTGGTTGTATCGCCATTTGTTACTCCTTTCAAACTTCGAATGCGATCAAGGGCAAGCTGAAGCCGAAGTTCAGACTCTCCGTACCTCGCCATTTTCCATAACAAATCACCGTAACAGACCTCAGCCCTAAACATCATTATACTATAGGAATGGAAAATATTGTCGCAACTACATCCTCACAACGTGGCCCTCCGACAACCGCTTGCCACCGAAGACGTTCGCGATGCTGCCCGCAATAAACAACTGCGCGGCGAAGTACGTCAGCATAATCCAAATCCCTGAAGCCGGTACGGCGCCGACAAACTTATTCCAGGCCAAAATCGAGTCCGACACGGTGAACAAAATCGCTCCGACCGCCGCATGCCAGTTCCGACTCATGATCGCGGTCCAGCACATGACCGAGATGACGCCTATGTAAACGGCGGCCGGCAGCCATAAATCGCTTTGATCGCTATTCGCCATGATCCCATTGTGCAGCTGCCAACCAATAAGCCACGAGTATACGCCGATCGGTGCTACGCACAACAACGCTAACAGTGAAAATTCCCACCGTCGTATCATAGCCGCTACGTAAAGCAGATGCCCCACCATAAAAGACGACAAACCGAACATAAACCACTGATTTCCGTTCTTCAGCAGGAATGCATCCCCAGCTATGCTAAAAATCAATCCACTCACGATCAAAACCTTATACATCTTCAACTTGTCCGCAGGCTGCGAGCTGACAGCGAGCACGATGATCAGTACCATTGGCAACAGCTTAAAGATCCCGTTCAGTACGCTGCTGTCTAAGGACAGCGTCGCTAAGTGAATCATACCCGTCACGAGAATTGCAACAATCAGCCATTTTCGAAGCATAAATCAAGTTCCTCCCCATCATTTTGGGTATTTTCTCGAACTTCCGATTCTGACTGATACGTATGCCTATTTTCGTGCCTACATTACTCAACTAGCTTGATCTACCTTTCTCTTCGCTGCTAGGCTAGGTTTATCACCACTTGCGATAAGCTTAACTTAACAGAACCATCTACAATGAAAGGAGCTTGCCGCAGCAGCTCCTTTTCTAATCATGACAATATGTTTTTATGTTAAATTGCCTCTTTTCAATGTAAGCCGTCTTCCCATGAAGCCGCTACACCCATGAAACTGTATGAACCACTTTTTATGCTTATCTATGTAGGAAGTTAATATGCAGAACAATTGATCATTAAGTAGAAGTATTTGCCTAAGGCGTAATCAGAAGTAGTAAGGTTCTCTCTCTCAATCCAACTGATCGTCCAGCATAGCGTCAATGACTTTCAATATCCTCTTTTGCTCATTTAGACTTCTGCTTCGGAGCCTGTCCACAATTTCTGCAAGTGTAGAATCGTTCCCCTCTCCGCTCACAGGTTGGATGTAACTAAAGAACTCCACCATCGAGAGGTTGAGCGCACTCGTAATTTTAGCCAGTACGACGACGGTACATACTTTTTCGGAACGTTCCAGCTTGCCAATATAAGTTTCGTGTACATCAGCCTTACTTGCAAGTTCCTCCTGGCTTAGTCCGCGTAGTTTTCGAAAGTGTCGAATGCCTTCCCCTACCATTTTCATAAAATTACTCACAGCGATCACCCTAAGCAAACCATAGACTAGCCATTTGATTACTCCAAGATACTATAGGAATTATTTTTTAATTTTATATCCTATAGGGATTTTTTCTGATATAATAAGATTGCCCATTTTTTAAAAAAGTAAACTTAAGACATGACAAAGACGCTACTTGGAACCTTATTAACATAATCATCTCAACAAATCCTTGTTTCGAACCAAAATGATATTTAGGCTGATTTAGTAAAACTAACGTAATTTAGCTCTGAGGAGATTGAACTTATTAAAATGTAATTTGATTTCACAATCCCACAAGGTAGGAAGCAGCAAGGATTAATTGCATGGAGCACTCGAATGTCCATTGACATGTAGGAGATTATAAACAAGGAAGGAATGAGTCCTATTAGGGTACAATGCATATTCCCCGACAACTCAACTGCGGATGTCTATGTTTGCGAAATTGGAGAATTCCTCCGTCTGACAAAATTAGTAAATGGGATAACAATGGAAGGAATCAATTATAATGTAGTTCATACAGAGCTAATTGTAGAAAAAGAAACTTTCTATATTTCAGTGCTATTGAAACATAGGAATGTACAATAACAAGCTCAACCTGGAGCATGCCGAAGGTAAGGCCCTAGTATCCATTTTCCCCTTGAGTTTGTGTTTGTTCGAGAAAGTTCCTGAACATACATCGAAAATCGAAAAAGTGAAACCCGAAAGTACTTTCCAAAACACCAACCGGATGTACTAAAAAGCCAAAGAACTATAAAAGGGGGCTTAACATCCAACTTTCTACACTATTACGTGCCATAAGAGTGTATGCGCTAACCCCCCTGGGTGATCTGAACGATAATATGAGATCTAAAAGACGAAATCTTTTTGTAGTTCATTAAAGTATAAACCCACTTCACCCTAGCTCTTCTTCTAGTAGCCTCGAGATCTCCTCGCTGCGTCGTCTGCCCCTAGCTACTGGCAGGTAAGGACATGCCTATGTTTATCAACAGATTGTCTTGTCCATCGTCATGTCATGGATTCTAATTGCTGAGGCATATGCCTCCGATCATGCCAAGACAATTGACATCTTTGTCAAAACTCAGTCCAAATCTTCCAAAGACATTGGTATAAGATATTTCCTACAAGCTCGTCGCTACTTAATGGGAGACGCAGTGCAATATGCTTTGTACTGCAAGCATTGAAAAGTTTCCCGTTCAACCTTAGGATCTATTTTTTCAACTTAACGTTTGTTGTTTTCCCACTCTATTATATTTTTCACTAAAGTTAAGACCATTACATGATCCTCTTTAGGTCGAGAGTAAAGTATTTCTACTAATTGTCTTATTTCATCTGGCTGATGAGTAGGGTCTATACAATAAAACAATTCTTCAAAAGAAACACTAAGACCAGTAGCGATTTTATTGAGACTTTCAATTGTAATATTTTTTTCCCCACGTTCTACTTGGCCAATATAATTATTATGTAGACCCGATCGTTCTGCCAAAATGTCTTGGCTTATATCCTGCTGTTTACGTAGTTGTCTAATTCTCTCACCTATTCGAAGGATTATATTGTTCATGCTTCACCTCAGTATGAATTTAAGTAGATTCCCAAACAAACAATCTATAGATAATTATTGACACAAAATAAACATTTATAGATAATAATAAATAGGAAAAATAAATGCTTTTTGCTAACCTTTTTTCTATTTTTCCTCCATGATTTTTTAAATCAAACCTTTTACTACAAACAATTGCTTATTCATACAGTTTGAATTAATGTTAATGTACTGGAGGAGTAAAATGAAAGAGGATCTTTTTTCTATATTAAACTTGAATAACCGAGAAGATGCTAGGATATTTGCCAAAGAAATTGGTGTTAGTGTTACTGAACTTGCTTATTATAATGATAATTGCATTTATCCGGATTACAACATAATTAAAAAAATACTAAATTATAATCAAGATCTTACAGAACTTGAACTTAAAATACGTTTAGGTCATATCGACTCCGAGATATTAAGTTACCTACAAAAAAATGTTAAGGAAATTTCCTCAATTTGCAACCCTGCTGCTAAAGAGACAAACGTTAAAAGGGAACTTCCACATGCCCAGTTCAGTACATCTTTAGGTAAGCTTTATAAAGCCGATTGTCTTGAAATTATGGATAGTTTACCTGATGAATCTGTGGACTTAATTTTCGCAGATCCACCTTTTAACTTAAAAAAAGAATATGAATCTGGTGTTAATGATGGATTAAGCAAAACCAGTTATTTAAACTGGTCTGAAAAATGGATTACTGAGAGTATTAGAATTCTTAAAAAAGGTGGATCCTTATTTATTTGGAACTTACCTTCATGGAATACGTATACCGCTGAAATCTTGAATAAGTACTTAAATTTACGACATTGGATAGCTGTTGATATTAAATATAGTTTACCAATCCCTAACAAGCTTTATCCGTCTCATTATTCACTTCTTTATTATGTAAAAGGTGATAAACCTACTAGTTTTAATCAAGAAAGACTACCATTAGAAATTTGCCGTCATTGTGGCGGGGATATAAAGGATTATGGGGGATATAAAAATAAATTAAACACTGAAGGGATCAGCCTCACAGATGTTTGGAGAGATATCTCTCCAGTTAGACACAAAAAATATAAAAATCGTACTAGTAATGAATTGCCGCTTAACCTATTAGAGAGAATCATAAGCCTATCGACAAAAAAAGGGGATATGGTATTTGATCCTTTTGGTGGGAGTGGTACTACTTACGTAGTAAGTGAAATTCTTAAAAGACGCTGGATAGGAACAGAAATAGGACCAATCGACATTATAGAAGACAGATTTAAAAACCTTGAATTCCCTTCCCTATTAATTCAGCAAATTCAAGATTCCAAAAACCAACTCTTTACAGAGGAAATGAAAAAAATAAGAACTAAAAATGGTTACTGGTTATCTTAACAGATTATAAGGAGCACTCATCTTGGGGTGCTCCTTATGTTACATTGAAACAATCTAAGAGTTTTTAACGTATACACTTACGGTAACTGTCTCTCCTCACGTAATGCTAATACTTGATTTTTTAATTCCTCAATATTGGGAGTAAATTCAGTATAAGTAGGTCCAAATTCTAGGCATTTAACATTATAGGTATTTTCCCAATGTTTAATTCTATGTCTTGAGGTCCCTTGCTTCAAAACCATATAATGTGGTGACGCTGGACTAGAAGTAGTTCTGCAGTTCTGTAGAATTAAGTTTATATCTGGATCACTCAAACTATATCCTAAAAACAAGACTGTATGCGTTGTAAATAAAGAGTGTAGTAAGTTATAGAATTCAGGATATTTTTCCTGACTATTATAGTACTGTTGAGAAGTAAAAATAATGTCGTCTGTATCATCAATTGTTCCGTGCGCTTTTATAATTATATTTTCAGGTGATTTAATATTGTTTATAATAGATTTAGTTTTTTGATAGTCATACTTTACATAGTAATCCTCATTACATAGGTTCTCGTAAATCTTGTCGAAATTTGTAGTTATAACTATTTTACTATCAATTTCTTTAATATATCTATGTACAGCTGAAGCTTCGTAATTCCCCCTACCAAAATTCCTCTTCAAAAAATCTGCGTATTCACCTGAGTCACTCAAATCATAAATAGCTTGCAGAGCAAGTAGATAATTCTCCTGGGATATCATACTTTTAACAAATTTTATATCGTCCCTAGAAGGGCTTCTCATTAAATTTTGAATTAAAGTTATAAAATCACCCCAAGTTTTTGGTGATTCACCTTGCTCGTTAACAGCGGTTGCTGATACTCCAGATCCTAAAAACAATACACATCTCCTATAAGCAATTTCTTCAATCAATTTACTAGGCCAATTGATGTTCTTAGTTCTCGCCATTATAAATCACCTAAATTCTTCAACAAGTTTTTTGCTATGTTGTCTAAATATCTCGTATATTCCTCAACACTACTACTTTGATTCCCCCTTAAACCAGATTGATAATCCAGTTCAAATATTGGACAGTTAGATGTTTGTGATAAGGGGACTATACTATAGACATAAGGAATATCTCCTATCTTCATATCCTCTTTATTGACACTTGGTGGCAATAGACTTCCAAGGCTTTCGTAAATTTTATTATGCATCTTGGCTATAATATTTTCGTATGCCTGTACAGGCCTTACTTTACCTTTAAATTTCCTTTTTGAGTACTGTTGGACGGAGTAGCCAATAAAGCTTGAAGTCGATTGTGGGTTTAAATTAATGGCATATTTTTCACCAAATTGCAACATGGACTCCTTTCCATAACCACTATTAAAAGCTGCAAGAGCCGTATTATAATCTGTACGCCACCTTTCTATCCAACTCCCGATATTCTCAACACCGATAACACTGAAGATGTCTGAGCCCATAGGGGACAAGAAATAATCTGAATTTAGAAGAATACTTCTATTTAATGCTCCTAACGAGGGGCCCACATCTATAAAAATATAGTCGTAACTATTGAACATGCTTCTTAGCTGGTTAAGCCAATTTACAATTCTTAGATCTCCCTTCTCTTTGGCAAACATATTATTCCAACTACGACTAAGTTTGTCATCAATTATAGATAAGTTAGGGTGACCTGGTATCATATCCAGCTTGTACTTATTTTCGTAACTTTTAATTGGTACATCTATATTCTCTAATGCAATATTTCCTTCATCCATATCTCCAAAGTAACTCATTATAGTAGGCCTAAATGCTTCATCCGAATAAAAATCAGCCCAATTTTCTTCTGGGACTATTAATTGAGTGGAATTTGACTGTGGATCTAAATCAATTAGTAATATTTCTTGGTTAAATTGCTTTTTCAAGTAGCTAGCTAGGTTAACAACCGTCGTTGTCTTGCCTACTCCACCCTTATTATTAAAAAAAGTTATTATCTTCATTCTGTCTCCCTCCTAAGTTATAAATTAATAGAAAAAAAATAGTAAATATTAATTCTCTATTATTAATTTTATCCACCGTCTGCACTACGTCGGTGAGACAAGGAGGCTAATAAGCGCCTATAAATCTCGAAAGTAGCAGTTGAGTCCCCCCATTTCACGGCTATTTGAGTTAAAATAAACATTCCCCTTGTATTATATTACAATGATGTTTCATCTTCATTTAAAAAATATGAATCCGTTAAAAAAGGTAAAAAAATATACTGAATTTTATTTTATTGATTTACCAGAATATCGAACCTTCAAAGACGCATCCTACTTATGTTATGGCTGTGTCTATAGGATAGCTTGATATGCTATGGCGAAGCGAAAATTGATGCCTGAATAAACAAAAAAACTATATATTTCGTTCCTTATATTCAAAAGGCTCTTCACAAGAGTAAATTTCATGAGAGAATCCCCTATACGGGATATCGTCCTCCATACATTTTATGCGAAATGACAACTCCTCATCATACTCCGGCTCTTCGCCGTTGTTCCGCATTACCTCGAATGTATCTACAATACCCTCCATGAGGGTTACCTGAATAAATAAAGGCAACTTATCCAACATCGAATCTTCGAGATTGGTCTCGGATCTGTAACCCGCAAGAACGATTTCAAAATAATCATCCATAAACTTCTTACGTTTATCGGCGTCTGGTTCAAATTGTATCCAGCCCACCCCATGTGTCCAGAGTTCTGCTAGGTCATATATATACCAACCGAAACAAGAATTATCGAAATCATATACGGTAATTTGCCCGGTATCAAAATCTATTGAATAATTCCCATCGTTGTAATCAAAATGGATCATACCGTAAGTCATATGGCCTCTTTCCAATCCTTCTAAGG
Source organism: Paenibacillus sp. KS1 (assembly GCF_001680695.1). Classification (NCBI taxonomy): domain Bacteria; kingdom Bacillati; phylum Bacillota; class Bacilli; order Caryophanales; family Paenibacillaceae; genus Paenibacillus; species Paenibacillus sp. KS1. Next base: position 29,494 of record NZ_MAIS01000013.1, read on the forward strand.
TATGAAGAAGCTATACCGGCGATGGACAGGAGTATACCCTTTCGATATTTGGTGCAGTTTCCCCAGGACTTTACCGCAGTTATAAAAATATTCGGAAATAGGGACTCCTTCCCGATACCGATAATTATTTTCCACAAGCATTTTCCCTTTGCCTTTTCGAACAAGCAGACAAAAAGATGTGGTTATTGGGGGTGATCTCTTCCAGCAGAAGCCCCTTTCGGGAGCTGATTACATTTGAGACACTGCCACCATGCTCAAATAAATACCTTACATACTTCGGTCAGATAATCGTCCCGGTTCCTGTCAGGTATGAAAGAGATCCGGAGTATTTTTGCGCCCTCGCCCTCTTTTTCACAGGTATAAACGACATTTCGTCCTCCATCATGTGCCGGAATCAGCTGGAATTCATAGCCTTCTAATTCGAACAACTCTGATACTACTGTAAGTAAATAGGTATCTCCGATTGCAACAACTTCGTTATAATTTATAACTATCTCTCCCTTTCGTACAAACATCTATTTATTATTACTATATAAACTACCAAAATTGCGTCACGCTCAATAGACTTTTTTGATCATGTTAGCTGTTCCTCATTTGAAAGGCGCAAACTATTCAATTTGACAATACTGTCCATCATATACATTTGTATCCACTTTCCCGAAGAATACTTCGCAATTCAAAAGTTCATATTTCCCTTCATGCTCCCTGGCAAGCCTGCCAATGGCATGATACATCGCCTCTGCGCGTGGTTCATTAAGCTCCTCATAATGGTGATTCCTAATATAGCGAAATCCGACACATAAGGAAGCAGGGAAGGTATCCCCTGAAAAACCCTCCGGAATATCGTCCAGATTCGGTACACGCATCGACGGTAGATAATACGTCCAATTCAATGATGGATCAGGTACCCTCGTTAGACCGTAATAGATATTGGGTTCTACGGAGTTAGGTACTTCATGCCGCTTGTTCCACCAGAACTGCTTGGCACCCTGGGGTGCTTCTGTCGGTGCTACGTCGATCTCAATTTGATGCAATTGCCCGATTAAATGGAAGGACGGAATCATAACCATCTCCGGCACGTACACCACATTTCCGCAGGCATTGTTTTCTGGAAACAGACGAAGGGGAGCGATTACGTGAATGTTTCTACCGGATAATCTGCATTCACCAGGGGTAAGCCCATACTCCCGTTTAAACGCGCGTATGTAAGTTTGCTCGTGCTCATAACCGCATTCAATTGCAATGTCGAGGATTCTCCTCTCGGTTTGCATCAATTGCCTCCAAGCTGGCGGCCAGCTTGCGAGAGCGGATATAACTTTGTAGTGGTACGCCGAAAGCGAATTTGAAAATCCGGCGCAAATGAACAACGGAGATAGGAAGGTCTGTCAAATATTCCGCCCCTGTGTCACTCTCCTAATGTATTTTTGTTCCTTTTAATAAGCAAATTGCTATCTATATGAACAGAATTGCTATTAGCAAGATCATACCATGTTTTGGATACGAACATCGTCATTTGCATATATAATAAAGCCCTTAAACGATATTAAGGAATAGAAATTCAACCGATTTTTAGATAGTAGGATGGGGGCTCGAACTCTATTAAACAAATTGTAAAAATAAAAAAAGAAGCAGACCCTAAGGCCTGCCTCTTATTTTACTTTTGAAACGTAACAATCTCACTCGCACTACCCAGCTTCACGCATGTCTCGCTCGGTTTTGTCTCGGCAATGATCTTACCGTTACGGAACGAATATTGTACCGCAGCCTGCTTGCGAATGGCCTCATACTCATTCTCCGCATTCAATACGATAAAGTTGGCTGGCTTCCCTGCCTCAATTCCGTATTTATCCTCAATTTGCAGCGTAGTTGCGCTGTTCTTCGTAATCATATCGATGCTGTTCACGATCTGCTCATAGCCCATAAGCTGTGAAGCATGAATACCCATATGCAGAACTTGAAGCATATTGCCTGTCCCAAGCGGATACCATGGGTCAAAGATATCATCATGACCAAAGCACACATTAAGTCCTGCTTCTTGAAGCTCTTTTACCCGTGTTAAGCCTCTACGCTTCGGATACGTATCAAAACGCCCTTGCAAATGAATGTTCACAAGTGGATTGGATACAAAATTGATCCCCGACATCTTCAGCAGACGGAACAGCTTGTACGCATATGCATCATTATAGGAGCCCATCGCTGTGGTATGGCTGGCCGTTGTACGTGCGCCAATACCGCGTTCATAAGCTTCCTTGGCCACTACCTCAACGAATCTGGACTGCTCATCGTCAATTTCATCGCAATGGATATCGACAAGACGATCATATTTTTCGGCGATATCAAATACGATTCTCATCGAATCTACGCCATATTCGCGTGTAAACTCGAAATGCGGAATGCCGCCTACCACATCGGCCCCCATTTTCATCGCTTCTTCAAGCAGTTCTACTCCATTTGGATACGAAAGAATACCCTCTTGTGGAAAAGCAACAAGCTGAAGATCCACATAAGGAGACATCTCCTCCTTCACTTCCAGCATCGCCTTAAGCGCTACTAGAGTAGGGTCTGTCACATCCACATGGGTTCTCACATGCTGGATGCCCTGAGCGATTTGCCACTTAAGCGCAGTCTTCGCTCTCGTTTTGACATCCTCAACTGAAAGAGTTTCCTTCCGCTGCGACCAGCGCTGGATGCCTTCAAATAGCGTACCGCTCTGATTCCACTCTGGCTCCCCTGCTGTTAGGGTTGTGTCTAAATGAATATGCGGCTCAATAAAAGGAGGAAGCACCAAGCTCCCTTTTACATCAATGACCTCATGTCCTTCTGTGGGAAGCGAACTTTGGGTAATCGTCTTGAATGCTCCATCTACAATCTCGATATTCCATAAACCTTCGCGACCTCTAAGCTTCGCTTGTTGAATAATCACTGCTCATTCCCCTTTTCTCGTTTACGTTAAACTGTTTTTCCGGGAAACACTTCATACCTATAACATACAGCACAGCTGTACCAATCAAGCCATTAATAGGCGGGATGCCAGGGACGAACTGAGCAATCAGAATACCACCGATCCATGCCAATATCGCAATCCAGTTCACGGATTTGAAGCTCATTTCTTCGAATTTCTTATAGGAGCCGCGATGCAGGATATAGAAGTCCGCTAGCAGAATCGCGCCAATCGACGGCAAAATTGAACCAAGTACCGTCAAGAAGCCTACGAAGTTATTGTACAGCCACATCGCCATGATCGTACCTACTGCTCCATTAAAGACAACAATGATATTCTTAGGCAGCTTCGTATATTGGCGAAGCCCAGACTGGATGCATACAGCGCATTTTCATTCGTCGTCCAAATATTTAACCCTAGCACAATGATAGCCGGCATAATCAAACCTTGCAAAAACATAACATCTGAGATATCCGCTTTTCCATATACAATCGCGCCTACTGCTCCAAATAGAAACATCAACGAATTTCCAAGGAAGAAGGCAATGACTGTCGATACAACCGCTGATCGAGTTGTTTTTGCAAATCGTGCAAAATCCGGTGTTAGCGTACCACCACTGATGAAGGAACCGATACAGACGGTCAATGCTGTAGCAAGACCCATCATTTCCTTCGGCTGATAATTCATTAATCCTTGCAATCCGCCTGCTGTTGAGGTCGCTTCGAAGACTGAATAGCTTCCTAATATCGCAATCGACGGTACAGCTACGATGCCGAGTATCGCCAATGCTTTAATTCCATAGATCGCGGTCACCGTCATTAGGATTCCTGCAATCGCAATCAGGACATACACGTTCATTCCAGTTACTTTCTGAACCGGGACTGCGAACATCGCCACGCCTACACCAAACCAACCTACCTGCGTAAAACCTAGCAATCCTGAAGATAAATAGGAACCTTTCGTGCCAAACGCATATTTCGTCAGCAAGTGAGTCGATAAACCCGTCTTGGCCGCAATATAAGCCAGCGCTCCTGTATAAACGCCCAAAATCAAATTCCCTGCCAGTACAATTCCGATAAAAGCGCTGAACGTTAAGCCGTTCCCTAACGCTCCGCCTGACCACATGCTTGCCGAGAAGAACGTAAATCCAAGCATCACGGCGAGTATTTTCCAAAATCCATTCCGATGTGCTTGTGGTACAGGTTGCAATGAGAATTCCAAATCCACTTTTTCCATTATCCATCCTCCAGATCGTCTAGATACCGAGTATGCTCAAGATGGAACAGGCGGGAATGATCGATGGCTTTCAGGAGCAATAAAAAAGGCTTATTGCCCAGTTGCCCTGACAATAAGCCGTTTACGATCATAGGTAACAATAGGTACACGCGCATATACACACGTATCCCTATATAGATCATACATTCCGCTGTCCTTGTCAGCCTCACGGGACTGAATTAAAGGTATCTTATTAAATTGTCACTATTATAAATAAATAAATTGGAATCAACAAGTGTAAATATTGGTATTTATGAATCCAAACCGCTCATTTCATGGTTTCATCAGAGGATTGTCCCGTCACTAAGTCATAGATTTTGCGAATTTTTTCGTCTAGCAGATCCATATGCACGATTCTTGCTTCACGTATATATTCTCTCCCCTCCACATAAAGCAATAGAACAGGCGCGGTGAAGACAGAAAAGCTCCCGGCAACCGCCGGAACTTCTTGTGCATTGATCGTCCCCAGTTGGATATCCGGGTATTTCGCCAATAATTTCTGTACCTGCGGCTGCAATCCATGACACACACTGCAGCCTGTCATGGTGATATAGAGAAACGATAATCGATGGCTCCTTATAAATTCATTTGCCGATTCGACACTCGTTAATTGCTCAAATTCTCTCATGGGTACCTCCAAGTGTAGGAATCTATCATGTTCCGTAAGGGGTAAAATGTATTGGAATACCCCCTACTTATGAAACGCTTCTCCGTAAAATCTATAGTACGAAATATAAGGGCACCCATTTGGGTACCCTTTATAGTTGACAGAGTTCAGGATGGCAAAGTGCGACTGTACAAATCCTCAATTCACCATCTCAACAAGTCCCCGTACCGAATCGGATATATGATATATAAAAAGGAAGGGATGAATCCTATTAGAGTACAATGCATATTCCCCGACAATTCGACTGCAGATGTCTATGTTTCCGAAGTCGGAGAATTTCTTCGTCTCACAAAATTAGTAAACGGAGCAGTTTAAGTTGTAACAGGAACAGGATGCTTGATTAGCGGTCTGACTCGACCAGATAAAAGGAGGCTGTCCCAGAAGTAAATCAATCTACTTGAGGGATGGCATCCTTCATAGGTAATCCCCTTCCCAGTCAATGCTGTTCACTGCCCGTTCACGATCTCCTTTTAATCAGTAATCGCGAGCTGCATCGAACCAGCGCCCGGCCATCTCCTCCGTTATAGGCTGGCCAATCTGGTGGTCGGACTGGCTGAGTTGCCCTACTGCTTCGCCAAGGTCTTCCCTTTCGGTTGTTTCGATGCCTTTGAGGGTATTGAAGCGCACGGTGAAAGCAGTAATGGCTGCCTCGGCATCGGCAAGGCTGCGAGCCTTCGCCAAGGATGCCTGTGCAGCGTTGTAAGCTTCGTTAGCCAGTTTGGCCAGACGTTTAGGCCAAGACGAGAATGGTCGGCCATATTCGCTCGCCCACCACTCAGGCTTTCGCAATTGGCTCACTGAAGCATAGCCAGCCCATGGGCGTGTTTTGGCGCGTGTTTTCATTTGCTGCCTTAGGCGCTTGCCCGCGGCCTCCTCCACATTGTAGGCGATAAAACTGTCAAGCAACGGCCACATGTCCAAGGAAGGCAAGTCCTCCAAATCAGGCATGAAGCGCAGCTCCAGATTCGTTAACTGAGCATGACGAGCTAACAAGTCCATGTCGCAGAAGTTCCCCCACAAACTCAGTGAGTCAAGGTTGGGGAACTTGTCTAAACAGTCCAGCGAGATGGGCTGTCCCAGCGGCTTGTTTTGCAGCGTTAGGCTCGTCACCTGATGCAATTCACCGATGTTGGGCAGGGTGAAAGGAGGATCATTCCTGCGTCGACCGGTGCGCGGCGCTAGTGTCAGAGAATAAGTCATATTTCCAGTGGCCGATAAACGTAATAGATCGCCGGACACGTTCAGGCGGAAAGATCCCTTCGGAAGCTTCAAGCTCAGACACCCTCCGGACTGGCTCAGCTCGATATGTAAGCTATGCATAACGGACTTGCTGGCGTCCACCTCCATATCTGCAGACAGAATGGGGGCCCACGTCATCTCTTCAATAGGGCGTGTCTGCGCCCAGTCCAAGAAGCCCGCGTCACTGCCTGAATAGTACAAAAATCGCGGCCAGGGCGAACCCGCTGGCGTAGAAAAGGCATCGAATACGGTCCAATCGATTCTCGCGTCTGGCGCGACGTGAAGGTCTACCCTTTTTCCCAATTCCAGCGGTCCGATAGATAGGCTCCCCACACCGGGCCGAGTAACAAGCGTGTGGCTACGAGGACCCGTCAGGTCAATGGGATAACTACCGTCTTCTCTAACAGAAGCAGAAAGGCGAGCTTGATTATGAATTGGCACTTCCGTCATCCTTTCTTCTACCCTTGATTACATGACAACTTTGGTCTCTTGAGTTCATTTTTACCTTGTATCTTAATTTCATTATAATGATCGCTTGTCCTGAATCCACCTACTTTTTACCTGGATTCTGGAAATGCGCAAGATTCATTCCCTTATAAAAAAAGAGGATGTCTCTCCGTCATTTTAGGACTTCAGGACACCCTCTTGTGAACTAAAACGTGTTATATACTTCTTCACATTCTTCCGCAGTCGGTTCATAGAAACAGTGCTTCTTCCATCGTCCTGCGAGCGGCTGATTATACCAAGTGTCCGGACATGGCCCGGGATTTTCGAACGTTCCTGGACGGAAATACCATAGGGAGAATTTGGCTGGCCAGCTCCGCTCCCCATTCACAGCCCGTCGCGCCAGACGGCGTTCCCTATCTCTTGCGTTTTGATAGTACAACCCATGTTGCAAAGCTTCAAACGCATGCGGCTGATTGATCATTTGGGGAATTGTCCGGATGCCTTTAAAATCAGAGCAATTCGCTCTTACACGGTTAATACCAACATTTCCAACAAGGAGCATGCCCTGTTCGCCTTCGGTCTCAGCTTCAGCTCGAAGCAACCTTGCCAACATATCAATATCCTGTTGCCTGGCTTTTACGACTGCCATTTGCTCACCTCTTTAGATTTCTCTAGACTCATCATATTGTAGGCGAAGCGGAAGTGTTACTCTGGCAAAAATAAAGAGCAATAATATCAACGACCCCGCCACTTTTCGACCGCCATGCATGGAGCTTTGAAATGATACGACAAATGTAGAAATTCTCATCACCTAAAGTCAGGTCTTATAACATCATTGCACAATACAAATTTGCTTAATTCATTTTGCAATTGCTGTGACATATCCCTTAACTCTTGGGCAGAAATTTGGATTTTTTCCGCGGAAACTAGTTGTTATGCTGTACCTGTAGCCATTATCTCAGCTTCATTCGATGTACGATGAGAAATATCGGATACATCTGCAATAGAAGCCGCTACTTCCTCCATTCCAGCTGACATTTCCTCCGTGGTGGCGGATACATCCTGAATTTGTTCACTTACAAGCTTAACCTCACTAAGAATGCAATCAATGGTCTCCTTCCTTCGTTCGTTCAATAGATTCCATACCCATATTCGTCTCGATTTGTATCGAATCCATAGCAGATACCGTTTCTCCGACAAGAGATCGAATATCAATCAATAGGTCAGAAATGGATCTCCCAGAGCTTGATGTTTCTTCAGCAAGCTCTCCTATCTCTTGTGCAACTACGCTAAACCCACGACCATGCTCTTCCGCAACTCGTGTAATCCCAATCGCCATCTCATTCATTGCAGTTGCCGCTTCCACTGTCGTTCTCTTTTGTGAAGCTGTCCCATCCGATACTTTCTGCACAGATTCGGCAACCTTCTTCATAGCCTGTATAGATTGATCTGAGATTCCAGTTAGTTGCTGGGAGGATTGAAATGTTGTTAAGGAAATTTACATAGAAATGGATAAATTCCATGCATAGTTCTGATCATTAAACTGCAAATTATCCGTTTGTGAGATCCTCCGCCCAAAAACCTACGTTCCATTCCTCTTAATTTCGGTGCGTTTGCAATGTCTGCCCACGAAATTCATAAAAAATTTATAATATTCCCCCTTTCATCTTTATAATTTCTTTGTAAGCTGGAACAAGTTTATATTTGTGGTAAAGGGAGGAAGATCGACATGAGGTTTTGGGAAATAGGCTTGATAGTGGTTAATTTTGGCCTGTTGTACTGGGCGGTAATCGCGAACAAGAAAGGCGGACGGGGATTGTTCATCCCTTTAGGGATCGCCTTCGCTTTGGTAATTGTGCAGATTGTCGTGGAAGGTGGACGGTGGGAGATGGTTCCGGCCTACTTGACGCCACTCTTATTGATGGCTTATTTCTTCGTTATCAAGAGGAAGGAAGCCGGCAGAAGCCGGATTGCTGTTACCGTTCAAGCGATGCTATTGACCGTATATTTGTTGGTCTCGGTTACGCCACCAGCGGTGCTACCGGTATTCTCGTTTGAAGAACCAACAGGACCCTATGCGGTCGGAACGACGGTTTATCATTGGGTTGACGATGAGCGGCGAGAAACATATTCGGATAACACTGCTGATAGGCGCGAGCTAATGGCGCAAATTTGGTATCCGGCCGCCAAAGGTGGCGGGGAAGAGAGGAGCCCTTATCTATGGAACGCGTCTAAGATGACGAATGCCATATCAAGCAAAATGATGGGTCTTCCGGCTTTTGTGCTAAGCCATCTAGGGTTGATCAAAACGCATGCTTTGGTGGAGGCGAGGCTCTCGGACTCCGAGAGCCTGTATCCAGTTCTGATTTTCTCCCATGGGATGAACGGGTATCGCAATCAGAATATGTACCAGCTAGAGGAGCTGGCCAGCCACGGCTACATCGTTATAGCTATCGATTATGCCTACGAAGCTGCCGCCTCCGTTTACCCTGACGGAAGAGTCGCCGTGAGTAGAACCGACCCCAACTTGACTTCGATTGCTCAGTATGAGGGGCATATCCCGCTTTGGACCAGCGACGCTGCGTTTGTGCTCAATCAAGTGGAGAAGTTCAATCAGAAGGATACTGCAGGTCGATTTACAGGTAGAATCGATCTTGAACGAATCGGCATGCTTGGACATTCATTCGGTGGAGCCGTTACGGTGCAAATGTTAAAGAATGATTCTCGTGTGAAGGCTGCCCTTAGTATGGATGGAGGGTTTTATGGTCCGCCAGTTTCGGACAAAGGATTCGGAAAGCCTTTCTTCATGATGTATTCAGACGAGACGTACAGCAATGTAATGATTTCTTACGATGATGTCGCCAAACAGTTAGGTGGGGTAAGCCGTGAAGCGTTCGAAGCACCGAGGAAAGAATATATCCAAAAATCGGGCTATGCTCTGGCAGGCGGAGGGATATCGATCCTTATTCCAGGTTCAAAGCATGCAAGCTACACCGATCTTGCGTTATTCTCTCCCCTGCTTGGCCTCAGCGACGAAAACCCACGGCGGGATCACCGCATCGTGAACGAATTCAGTGTTGCCTTCTTCGATCGGTATTTAAAAGGGAAAGACGATTCTGCACTGCAAGATCTGGCCGCCAAGTACCCAGAAGTGAATTTCAAGGTGAACAACTAATCAATTTTTATGAGGGGTAACCAACTTACACATGTAGCTCGGCACATATATCAAAATGCCTTTAATCCACATTCAGCGGATTAAAGGCATTTTTGCGCTATCTTATCATTTTATGGCTCCTTGGGCGATAGGAGCTCTATCTATTATTTGTATAACACCTTATCTACATTGTACTTAGCCTTATATTCGTTAATAATGTACGTCTCGTATATTTCTCTATGGACGGGATCCTCGACCAAACAAACCTCGATCTTGGTCACTTCCTCCCGATTCTCTTTAATGACCGACACAGTATCCTCGAAATGCTTCTTGATCCGAGGTCTTAGCTTCCGCGCCTTGCCGACGAATAGGAGTTCATCCTTATCATTGTAGAACATAAAGATCCCTGCTTTATCTCTAGGAATCAGAATGAAATCCGTAAACCCGTATATATGGCTTAATTTAGGAGCAATCTGTTTGTAAATCGTGACATCCGGTGTCGGAATCGTTATTTGTATCATGAACATTCACTCTCTCTTCTGCGTCATTGTTATTTCCGGTTCGGCTTATTCTCGAGTCTAGGTTATATTCTATCTATTATGGACATACCTGTCTATTCCATGCAGGAAGTTCGATGGTAAGATACATAGTTTCAAGGAAGAAAAGGCAATGGGCTTATCGCGCTATGTGAGCAGTTACCTCCAAATATCACACCGGAATTTGCAAGGCTGGGATCCTTCTTACGTCCCTGCCCTATGGAAGCTGAAGTAAAGACTATCCAACCGACAGTTCTATGATCATTGACGCCCCTTCCATGAATCAAATCCAGAATGTTGCATATATCATATTCTTGACCTAGTACAAAGACCCCTTTTTCGAGGGTCTCCTTTTCAATAAGAGGGGTGTATTTTAAAGCAACTTAATCAGCTCTTCCAGCTCATCAACCAATACTTTTGCAGATTCAAAATCAGCATTTTTTAAAGCCAATTCTATTTTCATTCCAACTGCTTTTTTATTTTGTTCAGCTTCTAAATAGTCTTTATTAAAATGACTAGCATAAATCATCTGTCTAAATTTACGCATACTCATTTTTCTTATCGTCTTATCGTCAATGATTAGAACATAATCCATACCATTTACAACAGAATAGAAATCATGAGAAATCATGAGTATCGCACCTTTATAGTCTTCAATGGCTTTCTCCAATGCGATTTGTGAATAGGTGTCTAAATGGCTTGTCGGTTCATCTAGAAGCAATACGTTTGCTTTACTGGCAGCAACTTTGGCCAATTGAAGCGTATTTTTTTCTCCACCAGATAGAGATTCTATCTTCTGATTAACGATTTCTCCTTCAAACCCATAGCCAGAAATATACGATCTAATCTCATCATACGTGTTAAACCCAGCATCGATGAATTCTTCGAGTATTGTATTAGAATCCTTTAGCATTTCGCCTTGAATCTGAGATAGATAAGCCACTTTAGCATCCGCATTTATTTCAATGGAATCATGATTATTGTTAAAGATATCTCGGAGTAAAGTCGTTTTCCCGGTACCATTTGAACCAATAATGGCTACTTTATCCGTAGATTTTATCTCAAAGTTAACATGGTCTAGCAGCAGCTCATCAAAGGCAACACGATAATTATTAACATTTACAACAACGGTATCTTCCAGTTCATGATCCACATCAAAACGAATATTCGGTTGCTTCATATCAACAAATGGCGATTTAATTCTACGTGCTTCCAATCTTTCTTGAAACTTAACTCTGGCTTTTAGTGCTCTCCCTCTAGATGCATCTGCATTAACAGTAGCGATAGCTCTAAGATTATTGATAATATTCTCATTTCTCTCGATTTCTTCATCTTCAGCGATTGTGAGTTCTTGTAACTCAATTTTAGTCTGAAGTAATGAGAAGTTATAATCAATATAACGCCCATCAAACTCTTGGATCTCTTTATTTTCAAGGTGTATAATTTTGTTGAAACAATGATTCAATAGATATCGGTTGTGCGTAACAACTAGCAGCATTCCTTTGTGAGAATTAATAAGATTTCTGAGCGCATTTAGGTTTTCAAAATCTAAAAATACATCGGGTTCGTCCATAATCATTAAGTCTGGACTACTAAGCATTTCCTTCATCACTTGAATAAGTTTGAATTCCCCACCACTCAGATCGGATACCCTAACATCTTTTAGCTTCATGAGGTTCGCTAGATTTAGTTTCTTATTAATTTTGCTTTCAAAATCATCCCCACCGATTGAATCAAATGCGTCTAAAGCTAATTGATACTTTTCTAATAATGAATCAATATCCGATGATGTTTCCATCTCTGTACAAATAGATGTTATTTCATTTTGTATCTTAATAAATTCTTCCGCTATATATTCAAAAACTGTTGTTTCTTTCGTTTTGTCTTGTTGAGGGAATTGACTTACATACCCAATTTTGCAAGTCGGGTCAACTTCTAATTTGCCCTCGAACAAATATCTTTCTGGATCCATCAGTATATCTATTAATGTACTTTTCCCATTGCCACTCGTTCCTATAAAAGCGCAATGTTGTGCCTCTTCAAGCGTAAATGAAATGTTTTTATATAGTTCTTTTTGCGGGAATGAGAAAGATAAGTTATCAACCTTTATCACAGTATTACCTTCCTTTATAACTAAAATAGTGACTATTCTTAGGTGTATTACAAAATATAGATTTTGAGTGTAACACTGTTTACAACCAACTTCAAACCATTTGAATCCCACCGCTAGGAGTATCGGTAAAAAGTTCCATACTGCCTCCTGGCGAATAGCCTAGCTGTTCCATTTCTTTCGAGTTGTACAATAAAAACTTGCCGTAACTTGTGATACGGTTCAGCTTAACGGGGCTATCAGCGAAAATTAAGAAAGGAGCAGCCAAGGATGCTCCTCATTCAATCACTTATTTATCACCTAGCTTTATCCCCGCTATTCAACCTGTTATGTACATGAAAAGTTACCTTTGTCCCTGTACCTAACGTACTTGTGATATGAAGTCCTGTTCCGAAGTGCCGTTTTAATCGCTGATCCGTATTAATCAATCCGACGCCTGAACGACTATCGACTTTTCTTTCTAATATTCGTTGCAATTGAACCTCGTCTATTCCATCCCCATCGTCTTCAACGGTTATCTCTGCATGCGTCTCATAGACAAAAATCCGAATAAGAATCGTTCCTCCACGATTGCGCTTCATTATGCCATGTCTTATCGCATTTTCAACGAGAGGCTGGATCGTAAGAAATGGGACTTTTATGTCCCCGTAGCCATCTATCTCCCAAATAACCTGTAACCTTTCTTCAAACCGAGCCTTTTCAATATAAAGATACGAACGCACTAGACTTAACTCCTCTTCGATCGGAACAAGCCTATCCATATTTTGAAATTTAAATTTATTCCTCAAAAAATTGCTGAATTCATCGAGCAAATTACGCATTTTATCCAAATCAATATCGCTTAAAGCTGCTACAGCATTCAACGCATTAAATATAAAATGAGGCTGGATTTGCGCTTGCAGCCATGCGGCTTCTAATCGCAGTTGTTCCCGAACGGATTGTTTTATCGTAATTAACGCCTCGATCCGTGATTTTATTTCTATTGCTTCCACTGGCTTCGTCACATAATCGTTTGCCCCCGCTATAAAACCGCTCTGAATATCTTTCGGTTGGCTTCTTGCGGTAAGGAGCAGAATGGGAAGCTCTGTGAGTGTAAATCGCTCGCGGATCATACGCGTCAGCTCATAACCGGACATCTGCGGCATCATAACGTCGGAGATGACCAGATCCCAGTCCTTGGTATCCAGCAAAGCCAACGCTTCTTTACCGCTCGTTGCCATCGTTACTTCGTATTCGTCAGGTGGCAGTATGGCTTCAAGCACTTGAAGATTGACAGGATCATCATCGACGATTAATACGAGCGGACGATTACGATTTATTTGGAATGGAGTTGTTGGTGTTGCCCCTTTCGCAGCTAGTGGAAGTTCCACTTGGTCCAAATTGACTGTGGAGGCTATTTTTTGGATCGCCATAGTTTGTGACTCGAACGGTTCCAATCGGTTCGAACCTTCCCTTTCTTCCAACGCTTTCGCTTCCTCATCCGCCAGCTTCAACGAAAATGTGAATTTCGAGCCTTCGCCTATAACAGAGGATACATCTAATGTACCTTCATGCAGCTCAACAAGCTGCTTGCTTATGCTTAAACCTAACCCAAAGCCGCCTTCTATCATCGTCACACTCGTACTACCTTGCTCATACGGACGGAATAAGCGCTTAAGCAGGTGCTCATCCATTCCGATCCCCGTATCCGTAATCACAATATACGCTCTTCCGTCCTTGGCAAAAGCTTGAATCGAGATTGTCCCTTCATTCGTATATTTCACAGCATTATGAAGTAAATTGAATACGATTTGGATCACTCGATTCTCATCCGCAATTACTGGGGGGAAATCTTCCGAAATCTGATTTGCAATTGTGATAGACTTTACTTCTGCGTTAAATTGCAGCATATCCATTACTCCAGTCACAATTGGCTGGATAAATATTACTTCCTTTTGTAAACGTGGATTGCCTTCCCGTAAACTCATCACGTCAATCAAGTCGTTTAATATCCATGACAACCGACGTCCTACAGATAAAACCGTTTCAAGCTCCTTGATGCTCCGTTCCTGCAATAAATGCTGTTCCCTTTTTAAAACGGATTGTGACATGTTAAGCATGCTATGCAGCGGATTTTTAAATTCATGTGAAGTGTTTGCCAGAAATTGATCCTTATGGTCATTCATTCTTTGCAAGGTTGCAGCAAGCTCTTTGGTGTTCGCATGCATGATAAAGTAACCCTTAAACCATTCAGAGGCTAAACAACCCATCGCAATAATCATATCGAACGGATAGTAGACAAGACTCAAACCGCTATTCAGCAAGATTAACGACCAAAGAGAATAGTTCGCCAACGCTAGAAAAGAGAAAAGCAGTAAAAGATTGCTCTTTAAATCTTTGATTACTTTTTTAAACATTGTAATTAACGTGATAACTCCAGCAACAACAACTAATAGATAATAAACCGGAAAGAGCATAATCACTTGAGGTGGATCTAAAAACAACGTGATGCCGGCAGTCCCTAGATTCATTACTTTATAGACAGGGTACATCCTACGCCAATATGGAAGCTCGCGATGATTCATACACTGGAGCAAAGCATAGGCTGCAATAACGAAAGCAATATTAGTCAGCCTAAAATCCCAATTACTTCCAATGTAAAATAATTGATGGAACAACTTCTCATCCGTACTAAAGACACTCGTGATCGTTACACATAATGCAAGCAAACTGAAATAAAGCAGCTTCTTTTCCTTATTTCCTAGTACATACAAAATAAGTGCATAGACAGCATGCATAATAAATATTATCGCTGCCAAAAACTGCATAAAAACGGAAGCATTCGTCTCTTTGGCTATAGCTTCTTCTGAACCAAATTTAATGGATCGGACAATGCCCCCGCTTCGACTATCCACATAATTTGCCACCTGAATGACGATTTCGATTACACCGTTTTCGTCTGCTGTAAAGGTTGTAGAATATGGTAGATCCTCCGAAATATATTCATCCTTTGTTGTCGCCACCTGTCCAGATTTAATAAGCAAGCGACCGTTTACATATAATTCTGATGCAGTGCGTACGCTGGGTACACGAATACTATAATTAGGATGCTTTGCAGGGTCTACATAAAGACGCAAACGATAAGAGCCATACCCGTATGGAGATGGCTTGTCAGCATGCAAAGCTTCATTCCATCCTCCCGGTACCTGAATATGCATTGGCGCATTATCGCCTAACAATTGTTGCCGACTACCATCTATCAACCATTGCGAGGGATAAAACTCCCATTCGCCATCAAGTAAGAGAATGCTGCCATCTTCTGCATTCCAATTACGCAAATCGGATTGCCCATTATAAATTGACGCCTGTTTGGGAACATGAAACGTTTCCATCCACAAAATACGCAAACCGGTTAAAACAACTAATATGGAGACTAGCAATAATATAATATAGCTCTTTTTCATTGGATATTTGGATGAGTGAGTTTCCAAGAAGTATTTCTCCCCTAGTCATTTTCTTCTAAGACATTTAATTAAGTGCTCCCCATAATTTACCACAGTTAATATAGCAGAGAAACGGACGATAGAGACATCTTTATGCCTATTATATAGAAATACCTACTTGGAATTTCGCGAGTTTGTTGTTCAAAGGTAATTTCAAGGTGCCGTCAAGCCGAGGCCCTCGAGCACGCAAGCGAGCCTCCCGAAAATCGTACTGCACACTCCCTTTTACTACTAGTGAAGTTTCTTATCGAGTATATGTTGTGACTTCCTTGGTACAAAACCCCTCCGAGCATAGACATGAAGAGCGACAGCCTTGCAATCTCTCCTGCATCACTCACTACTGCTGTTCTGATAAGAATAACCACACACCTTGGGGGATTAGGCCAATTAATTCGCCCTATTTATGATAAGGCTCACCATATCATCTATAAGGCGAAATCGAAAGGCACCCGAGTTGGGTGCCTTTCGTGCTGCTGCACGCTCCGATCCGTTTACCTCTTAGCTTCCAATACTTCCCTCATGATTTTTGCCTTCTATATTAGGAAATTTCGTGCTTGGTATTTGTTTCATCAATTAGTTGGCTCGTTTTTGGGTTTTATGGAAGTCATTTTAATTTGGGTGAGGTTTTCTAAGTTGATTTCAATTTGTAATTCGGTATGCTCATTAATAGCGATTAGGATTTTATCTTTAATTTCTAAGCTTTTTATAGGGTTTGAATTTTCAAAAAATATTCCCCATACCAAACGGTCTTCAGCATCCGTACAAGCAATAAATCCTTCATTTCCCATTTGACCATCACCGCCACAGATTTTCCCGTCTTGATAATCAATACTGACCCATTCATCAACGATCGTCCAACATTCAACATTATACTTTGATATGCTTTCAATGGTTGTGTCACACAAGGGAGAGCAATAAAATTTACTTTCATTTGTGTTGGGGTTATATGCGCTGTAACAACTTAAGATTGTTACAGTGCCATTTGGAAAGATGATGCTATTAACGCCGGGCAGTTCATGCTTTTCAAGATTCCAATGTTCCGCAACAACAATATTCATAATAAATCCCCCTTTATATCTTAAGTTACTAATATATACAGCTACTTGTTGAGGACTAATAAGCTATTTAATCTAGTAATCGTTTCCTTAGAAACTTTTTCACTGTATAGGCCTTCATTTTGCTTCCAGTGTAGCAATGCCTTTTTCATAGAGATGGCGAACGGAGGATAAGCAAGATTGTATTGAACTCCAATGCACTCCATGTTCCCATACGCTCTTCATAAGGGAAAGCACGTTCTATTGGCCCATCTGGATGAAATAGTAGAGGGATTGTTTGAAGCAAGGATGAATTTTATCGGAACGGGGGAGCAGCAAAGGTTTCGGCTGCGTCCAATTGTTCCATCTCCGGCGAAAATTTTTCGCCGTTACTTATGGTACGGTTCACCTCGATTAATCTTCACTGCACGGTAAATCTGCTCCACGAGTACCAAGCGCATCAACTGGTGCGGCAGCGTCATACGGCCGAAGGACAGCTTCGAATTGGCACGGCGGAGAACAGCATCGGATAGCCCGTTGGAACCGCCGATCACAAAGGCTATATTGCTTGTCCCGTATGTCGCCAATCGATCGAGCTGCGAGGCCAAGTCCTCGCTCGACCAGAGCTGACCGTCAATCGCCAGCGCCACGACATGGGCATCCTGCTTAATGTGACCAAGAATGCGCTCGCCCTCACGATCCTTGACCTGCTCCAGCTCGGCATCGCTCATTTTCTCTGGTGCCTGCTCGTCCGGTACCTCGGACACTTGGAATTTCACGTACGGTGCGAGCCGCTTGCTGTACTCCGCAATACCCTGCATCAAGTATTTCTCCTTCAGTTTCCCTACGCATACCAATTGAATGTTCATTGTTGTCGTTTACCCCGTTTCCTGATCTTGATCGTAATATAGAAAAGGAGAGCAGCGCACGCTCTCCTTTGATCCAGCATGTATACCGTTAGTCTACCCGACATCTGCTTCCTTCGTCCATATCGGTGCTCACGCTGCTTGATAGCAACGTCCACTACCCCTTCAATATTTGTACGATGCCATGGCCCCCATCCACGATGACCCGATCCCCTGTCCGCAATCTCGTTGTTGCATTGCCGCAGCCTACGACAGCGGGGATGCCCAATTCCCGCGCCACGATAGCCGCGTGTGAGAGAGGTGCCCCGACATCCGTAATAATGGCAGCTGCTCTTGGGAACAATGGCGTCCAGCCAACATTTGTCGTAGATGCCACTAGAATCTCGCCCGATTGCAGTTGGTTGCCTTCCTCAGGTCGATTCAGAACTCGGACAATTCCTTCTACTCTGCCTGAAGCGCCCGCAAAACCCGTGAGCCCATTCCCCTCTTCCACAACTGGAGGCATTGATGCATCGAAGACATCGACTCTTCGCTCCGGATTGTTCGCCCACTGGAACGGATCGAATCGTCCACGAATCAACGTAGGCAGCGGCGGCAGCGTCAAATATTTCTCGTATGTCTCCTTACGGGCAGCAACATGCTTCATACCTGTGCCATCTCCCGCAAGTAGCCTCTGCACTTCTTCCATATACAAAAAGAACACGTCGCTCCTCGCCCCGCTAATCTCTCCCGCCCGCAACGCAAATGCACGAATAACGCGGTACACCCGCACAAATTCGGATCGCGTCTCCTCTCTTAGATGAGCATACTCCGAAGCCTTGGCAATCTGCTTCTTTATGTGCTTCGCTTTTTGCGGATATTTCTGCTCAAACCGTTCCCAATCAGCTTCATATTGCGACCGCTGACGGTTCAGAAGCTGCTCCACATTCGTGTCCGATCTCTCATATTCCTCGATTTGAGTCTCTAGCCACTTCGGATCCTCTCCCGGGTGAGGAAGTGACAACTCAAATTCATGCGGGCCGCGATGGCCGTATTGCTTCAAGTATTCTTCTCTACTCATCGTCCCTTGGAGCACCTGCGATATGCCGATAACCGGCCCAAGGCTGGCCAATCCGGACTTTCCTCGCAAATTCGACATTAACGCATTCGCAGTCTCCATACCAGAAAGCTTAGTAAGTTCCTTATTCAGCTTATAACTCGCATCACCGAATTTCCGTCCGCCTGCTATTAAGCCCCACCATGACTTGCATGTATAAGGCCAAAGCTCATCACTCCATATGCTACACAGTTCCTCACACGAACTTGTTGCCTGAATACGCTTTGTCATCCTCGCACACCAATCGGGATTGTCAGCGAGGTACTGCTCGATATCCTCAAGCGTAGTCTTGACCTTCTTCGCAAAACGAAAAATAGACGGAGTTATTTTTGTAAACACATGCCAACGAGAATAAGGGTATACGGGAAATTCCATTCCCTCTGGAATCTTGCCAAGTGTTTGGGACAATTTATCCAGACTGATGGCTAGCGGTATTCCCAATGCCGGAAATATAGACACTGGCAAACTTATATTTGTATATGCCCTCCCACATATATTGCCCGACATAATGCGGAAGCCCGATATCATATTAGATTCCTCATCAAGAGCTCTTAATACGGACCATGTCAGCGGCGTCATGACATCTGGAGTGGCTTCACCGATATTCGTATTCGTCCATAGAAAATCGCCGGAGTTCGTTTCATTCCATTCATACGTATCCAGATTCCCCAGCACTAGCGTAGTGATCGGTCTCGTCTGGAGAATATATAGTTTACCTTCTGCTACAGCCCACTCGATATCCTGTGAACTTCCCAGTTCTTCTTCCAGCTTAGACGCTAGTCGATACAGCTTGGATGCATGCCGCTTACACTCATCTGGGCCTTCGTACCTTCCCTTTGGTCTTTGGAACGCAAATGACAAAGCATTCGCCTCACCCGATACGAGCTGTTCTCCCAATCCATGCACATAATTGCCTACCATAGCTGCATAGCTGCCTGTAATCGGATCAGCAGTGAAAAGGACACCCGATAGCTCGGGACGAACCATGATTTGAATGACGACCGCGATTTCATGCGCCTGCTCCATTCCTTTTACGGCACTATAAGCCTCCACCCGTTCTGAGCTTTTTGAGTCATATACCCTCATAATTGCTTCACGGATTTGCTCATCCGTCGTTACGTTCAATACCGTCTCAAATTCCCCTGCGTAAGAAGCTTGCGCAGAATCTTCGCTGAGCGCCGAAGATCTTACCGCGAACGCCACCTCCCCATAGTGGCTGCGAAAACGCTGCGCATATCCTTGCACGGCTGACCAAGCCTGTGCATTCAGTTTCCCGTCCTGAAAAGCCGGCGTTAGGATGACGATGCCCTCCGGTACAGGATATTTATGCTGATACATCCTAGCCAGCATACTTCCTTTGCCTCCGGCATTTGCTTGCAGCGCTGGCGTTAACTCCTCGAAATGCACAACCATTTTTCCCATGAGCAGCTACTCCTCCCATATGCTATCCCCGAATACATACGGATGCTGATTGAACCTCATGATGGCGATTGATTGATAATCGTTATTCGAGAAATATCGCTTTCTCCCTTATTTGTAAAAACTCTGTCTAAACATGTCGATATATTCGTCCGCTTCCTTCACCATATGCACATAATCATCAGAGTTTATCTGCATTGCATTTGCACGTTTCATCTTATCCTTTAGAAATCCATGGAACGTCCAGACGATGATATTAATTGCTTTGTCGATATCCAAGCCTTCCTTGAACTTAGAACGATCGAACCCTGCAAGCACTTTGCCGAACGCTTCCTGCGTCAGTCCCTTATTTCGCTGCTCGATGTGCGGCCTAATGTCGCTTGCCGTCTCGATATATGCGGCGTTTAGAAATTCAAACAGCTCCGGATACTGCATAAGCAGCTCCCATCTCACCTGTTGAATCTGCCTAAATCGAATAAAGAAATCCTTCTCCTCTAGATCGATTCTACCGTAAAAAAGGCCCATAACCGTCTCTATACCATAATCATACAAAGAGAGAAACAACTCCTGCTTGTTATTGAAGTAATGGAACAATAGTCCTTTTGATATCCCCGCCCCTTTCACCATCTCATTGGTCGATGCATGCTCATACCCTTTTCGTACAAATTCCTTCATGGCTGCGTTTATGATTCGATTCTGCTTTTCTGTAGATAGGGTCATAAACTTCGAATTCATCGCGACTGTCACCCTTTAGTTGTTTACTTCGAATATTTGGTAATTATTATCATAATTGTATTGACCACTTTGGTCAATACGCAAACTGAAAAGCTTTGCCCTTCATTCACAAAAAATAAAAAACTTTTGTACCCAAACGCGTAAAAGCATGATAGAATACGTCTATGCAAATATTTACATGGTATTTATCAACAACTACTACTTGGAGGTGTTAAGAATGGCGACGATCATTCTGTACATGGCTTACCTGCTTATTCCCGTACTCAGCTTTCTGTTTCTGTTCAACCTGCTCGACAACAATAAGAAGCGAACACAATATTCCGTCACCTACTCATTCGTGATGTCGGCATTCTGCTTCATCGTGTTCTTGTCGGGCCAACTGTAACCTAGCAACCATTATTTTTTATAAAATTGACATGCAAAAGGGGCTGGATATCCAGCCCCTTTATTTGTGCTTTCCTATTAGGTTTTATTGCTTACTCAGATACACGGTACATGATTCGCTCCAGGAAGACAGCACCCTCTGCTCTCGTTGCATATCCCTGCGGAACAAGCTTCTGCCCGTTACCTTGGATCAATCCTTCACGAAGCAGACTTGCCAAGCTTTCCTTCGCATAATCCTGAATTTCACGGTAATCTGTAAACGCCTGAAGCGCATCTGCATCCCCTGCCGCGCTCAACTTGCTGAATTGCACAAGTGCACGCGCCGTAAGCGTGAACATTTCCTGCCGTGTAATCTTATCGTTCGGGCCAAATGTCTGTGCGTCCCTACCTTGTACAATCCCCTGCTCCTTCGCAGCAGCTACGGCATCTGCATAATAGGCATTCGCAGTAACATCTTCGAATCCGCTCTTCGCCTGTGTAGATTGCAGATTCAGCATACGTGTCAGCAGGACAATGAAATCTGCACGTGTGACTTGCGTATGTGGAGCAAACTGATCCGCTCCGAGACCCTGAATGATACCTCTGGCAGCTAACGACTCAATAGCCGTTTTCGCCCATTCCAGCTTAGAGATGTCCTGGAACGTCACCGTAGAGAAGCCCACCGCATACGTACCAAGCTGCTTCACCGCAAATTGCACCGTTCCTGTCTTTGCATCATACTTTGCATTTGGAATAATAGCAGGACGGCCTTGCTCATCTACACTCCATACAACGATTGCATGTGGACGAGCCAACTCATCTGCGCTTGGCTGATACGGAATCGCTACCTGCACAGCTGTTCCGACTGCAATGCCCTTCAGCGCTTTTCCATCTACGCGCAGTTCCAACTGAACGGCCGGACGATTTGCAGTACGTCCAAGCAATTCTGTTCCCCAAGCACTGCGATCCGGTTGAACGACGGCGAGATCAATCGTCTTCGCTCCTTGTGGAGTTTTGCCATTCGCCACATTCGAAGGAAGCATCACACTCGCATGAGGTGTAACAACCTCATATTGCTGCTTCAGAGAAGCATCTGTCAGTGCCGAAGATGGCATGGATACGAGAATATCCCGTACCTCTTTGTCGGCCAATACTTCAATCCGAACCTTCTTCACACCATTCGAATCCGGCTTCAAGCCGACTTCAGCCTTCTTAAGCACATCAGCAGGAATGATTGCCTTCGCTGTTCTACTGCCTGCATCCCGCTTCGCTTGTACCACAATCTTGTCGTTTTCCAGCTTCGCTGCTCCTGAATCAGGCTTTGGCGGCTCTGGATGCTTGTTCTCTTCTTTGGAACTGTTCGAACTCGAATTGTCCGTTGACGGATCTGGTATATTCGGCTTATCTTCTAACTCTACCTTTAGTTGGAAGTCTGCATACTTCGTTGCATCTGCCGCACTCATCGCACGAATGACGGCTGTGCCTGGTTTCAATGCCTTTACAAGCCCATTCAGCGTTACACTTGCAACTCCTTCTGCAGAAGAACCATACACAGACCATACAACAGATTTATTGCTTGCGTTGTCCGGCAATACCGTTGCATTCAATTGCAAGGTTTCTCCGATGTTCAGCGTTCCCTCATTACGGTCAATTCGAACTTCCTCAATACGAACCTCTGGCAAACGATCGACCGTAATAAGACTATCTGCATACACCGATTCTACGACGCTCGTCGCCCGCACGATTGCAGTCCCCAGCTTAAGTCCAGTTACCACTCCATCTGTGCTTACCGCCGCAACGCCATCCTCTGACGATCCATAGACCGACCACGTAACAGAACGATCATACGCTTGGTCTGGCAGAACCGTTGCATTCAGCTTAACGCTTTCGTTCACAGCCAAGTTTACACTTGGCTGATCAAGCACTACCGCAGTAGGAGGCTTACGCTCCGGTTTTCGTATCGAGAATTCATCAATGACCACGTCATTGATATTCTTCACGAGGAACTTCATCTCGCTGCCAACAACCTCAACGGCTACATAGATTTGCGCCTTCGTTCCGTCTATTTTGTACTGCCAGTCTTGTGCAACGACCTCATAGAACTTCGGCCCAGAAGAGCCTGCAATGATGTAGGTTGTACCCTCTCCCTCCCCGACGGGCTTGCCACCGCGGAGTGGATACGTACGCAGGTAAACATGATCATGGCCATTCAAGGCTACGTCCACATTAAGTTCATCAAATGCGGATGTCCAAGCTTCGCGAATACGCTTCTCATTATTCTTGCTGCCATATGGACCACGATGGAACGTGACGATCTTCCACGTCTTATTTGTAGCAGCCAAGTCACGGCGAAGCCATTCCTTTTGCTCCTCAAAGTCATACTCACTATTCAGCACTGCGATATGAGCGTTATGATAATCAAACGAATAATTGCTGCCCTTCAAGCTGTCTATCCCGTTCTGAGGATTATTGAAATGGGCAAGGAAATCATCATTTTTCCGAGTACCCGTTACCTCGTGGTTGCCGACCACCGATACGACTGTCGTCTTCAAGAACGTATCCTGTACGGCCTTGAACCACATATTCCACTCTGCCTCTTTGAATCCATTCTCTACCATATCCCCAGCCTGAAGGATAAAGTCATAATCAGGTTGATCAGTTACTGCTTTTCGTACAATATTACTCCATAGTTTGAATCCTGCCTCATCTTCGGATTGGGAATCGCCGAAGAAGAGGAATTTTGTACGTGTACCGTCCAGCTCAGCCGTCTTGAATGCGCCCTGCTCACTCACCTTATCGCTGCCGTTGCCAACACGGTATACATATTCCGTTCCCGGCTCAAGCCCTTGAACAACCGCCTTATGCACACGAACGGTACCGATATCCCATGTATGGAGCATAGTGCTCGTGCCATTTACCCGAGTAACATTCGCATTGTTAAAATCGACAAAGTCCTTCTTCTTCACGATCTCTACTACTGAAGCATCCACGTTAATCTTCGAATGCCATGTAAAACCGCGAGAAGTTGCAGGATCTTCTCCCATCGACACACTGATGTTGTAAGGCAATTCGCTGCCCGCTAGCGGGGATACCTTAAACTTCACAACCGGACTGAAGCGTACTCCCTCATTCGCTTGCAGCTCGTATTCGCGTACCGTCCCCGTCAGTTTATTCGTGGTAAGCTTGCCGTCAGCGCCCGTTACACCTAACTCTATTCCATCACGTGTCACGATACGCGCTCCCTGCACAGGAGCACCAGCCTCATCTACAACCCCAAGCACAGTGTCTTGCCCCTCAGCTATACCGTCTGCATTCCAATTCAAGCGTAAATGATACTGAATAGCTGCGTGAAGAGGAAGACCGAAGAAGCTAAAGTCGGTATTTCCCTTATCTGCCAATGCAATGCTTCCGGATTTAAATTCAATCTTAAATGTGCCCGACACATCCGATTTCAGGTGATATTCAATCTGCGCAAGCGCTTCGTCATCCTTCAAGTTCAACTGATTCACATCAGTAAACTTCAAGTTCACTTTCCCATCCGGGGCAATATGATGCTCGATATTAGCGGGAGCAAGTTTATCGCCTGCAACTACTTCTATCTTTTCTATCAAATTCGGGTCAACCTTAAATCCGATTTCAGCACGTTTAATATTGGAAGGCTTATATCCTTTGACCTCCAGCTTATAAACATTGCCTGCATATGCATTGTCTGCTCCCGTATATACCAGCCTCGATGCCCCAGTATCGACTGTGAACATCCACTCTTTCTCTGCACGATTCCCGTTTAGGTCACGAATTTTGACCATCACGACATGAACCCCGTCTGCCAAAGGTACACTTGGTGTGTAGTGAATTTCGCCCTTAGGTGGATAAAATCCATGCTGCACCAGCTGTCCGTCCACATACATGCGTACCTTATCAGGATCAATTAATGTTGTTCCCGGATGCTTAATCGGATCATATCCGAAATCTTCACCGTACACATGAATTCTTGGAGTCGAGGTATGAATCGTGCTGCCGTCAACTGGAGAGAAATCCTTTAGCACTGGAGGATCCATGTCATCCGTGTTCGGGCCATACAGCGCTCGAATTTGATCGATATAGAGAGTCCCATCGTTCTTGTTTGTATTTTTCGTCTCCATATATCGAATCGGCATGGAAATTTGAAGCGGAAGAGGTCTTCCCTTTGGAACCGCTGCCTCGATATACTTCCATCCTTTGAAATCAAGACCCGTGTTCTCATCTGTATAATCAATATCTACTGCAGCCCCATTGCCGTCTCGCAGCTGGCCCCGCAGCCAGTGCTTCTGGCCGTCGCCATAAACCCATACGCTGATTTTTTCCGGATAGCCAGGAATATCAATATACTGATCCTTGCCTTTTGTATTGATGTATGCGCCTGATATCCCCACTGTATCCGTGAAGTCATACTTCAGCTTTGCTGCTTTGCTGCCGAATCGAACATATTCCTCATCCGTCGTCTCGCTGAGCTCCACGAACTTGTATCTTGCACCACTTTCTACAAAGTAACGATCCAGACCATTCTCGAAATCTTCCAACACGACAGGCTTCAGCCCTATATTTACTTCCATTGATGCCTCGACATTACCGTACTTGACGATAATCCTACCGTTCTTATCCGTTTCCGACGTCGCGGTAAATACACCGTTAGCGTCAATAGAACCGATCGGGCCCTCGACCTTCCACTCAAACTGGCGATTATCAGAGACAACGACTTGCCCATCTCGAACTGCCGTGACCTGCATGTTCACTTGTTCACCAGAAGAAAAAGCCTTTATCTTGTCAGTCAGTATGAGGTCTGTCAAATCCTTCACAACCTCGACTTGACCTTGCCCCTTTACACCACCTGCAGTCACTTCTATATTTGCGATCCCTGCAGCAGATCCAGCCGTGAACTTGCCATCCCCTGCTATCGCTCCAAATGGAGGATCTACTGTCCACTGCAATGCACCTGCATAGGGAGCAGGATGTCCATTTGCATCTACCCCAGCTGCTGCGAATTTGAATGTAGAGCCAACGAGTACTCGCTCCATATTCGGCTGTACAACC
Organism: Paenibacillus sp. KS1; assembly: GCF_001680695.1. Lineage (NCBI taxonomy): Bacteria > Bacillati > Bacillota > Bacilli > Caryophanales > Paenibacillaceae > Paenibacillus > Paenibacillus sp. KS1. The sequence goes on from NZ_MAIS01000013.1 coordinate 55,928, forward strand.
AGCTTTGAAGCAGTACCTTGCTCTGGCGCCTTATTTACGAGCAGCAATCCGTTTGCCGTCTTGCGTTCACTGCCGTCAGATGGACGATTTAGCACCTTGCGAGTAAGTTCACCCGGCAGCTTCGCCACAAACGTAGACGAGCCGCCGCCATCAAGGCATAGCGCATTGACGACCCCCATGTCCTTCAGCACCTTGCCAAAATCATCATAGGATACACCCTCACTAAATCCCGGTGCACGACCGTCGATCACCATCATGATAATGGAGCCGTCAGCCTTCGTTCCGATTGCTACTCGTGGATAGAGCGCCTTATCTGGATTCTCTTGCGCCACGCCATCCTTAACCAGCATGAACACACCGCCGACTGCCATCTTAACGTCCTTCCACTCATCCTCCAGCTCGAAGCTTGCGGAGATTTCATCTCCTACCTTCAGCTGACCGAGGATTTTGCGGTTCTCTGTTCCGGAAGCAGACAACACAACCTTGCCTGGGGCAAGCGGAGAGTCCCCTTTGTCTTTGCGTATTACCGCGACCTTGAGTTTTAAAGTGCTGCCACTCTTCACTTCTCCTGACAACACATCGAGGATAACTTCGTCGCCTATATCATTTGTTTTGGTCGAAGTATGGAATGCAGATGTAAATAAGGACAGCTTGTCCGCATTTTCCCTCATCCGATTAATTTCTGATATTTCGTAGTCTTTGCCGCCAATGTGGAGGGTACGCTTCAACTCAGGACTCAGTCCATATATGGACGTTCCATCCTTCTTCAAACCATAAGCATACCAATCCCATTTAGGCGGTGGGCTCACCAATATTTCACCGTCTCCCATGAATAATCCAAGAGGCACGCCTGTCGTCATTTCATAGAAGTCGCCGTTAATGGCTGCGATGACCCGATTACCTGCCTTGTCGGCATTATCAGCCATCTTCGTAACACCCGTCATACCGTACACTTTTCCGTCCGTCATTCCAGGCTGCAAATCCAAGGAAGGATTCTTCGGATCGAACTCCACGTAATGAACCTTCTCTTGCCCTTGTGGAAGCTCCATATTGTTCCACGTGTAGTTCGCCCCTGGCGCAAGTTCCATCTTGCGCTCATCCGTAACTTTGGCGAAGCTCCCAGGAGCAGCACTTGACGCCATCGCCATACTAGTCCCTGTCGATGCAATCATGGACCAGATCATACACAGTAATAGAACAACCGCCAATCGTTGTCGAATTTGTTTCATCTGAAATGCGTTCCCCCTACCATTGAAATGTTCGAGAGGCCTTGTCCTCTCTATAACATGACCTAGTATAGTCGGCTGTCTCTGCAAAGTAATGAAACACATTTATCATTTCTTCGCCGATTCTACTCTTTACGGAATATCAAAAATTGCTAGATACCGAACTGCTTCCGATACTCAAGCGGCGTCATATTCACGATGTGCTTAAATACCCGATTAAAATACTGCAGTGTTGTATATCCAGCAGCATGTGCAACCTCATAGACCTTGAGATGTGGGTTCAATAGAAGTTCCTTCGACTTCTGTATACGAACCCGATTCACATAATCAACGAAGGAATAGCCATATCCGCGCTTGAACTGAGCACTGAAATAAGAGATGCTCATCCCGTACCGCTCACTCAATTCAGATAGTGTCAGTTCCTTATAGTAATAGCTTTGAATATATTCGCCTGCCCGTTGGATAAGCAGCCCCGCATTGTTCCTTCGCAACATATTCGAACGTGCCGCCCAATGCTCAGCCATACGCTGAAAATGGGGGACAATATCAGCTTCCCGCTCCGGCAGCAGATCCGAGTAAGTGATTTCATGCTTGCGGAACAAGCACCGCCACTGGGCATCCAGCTCGCGTAAACATTGGAATCCAGCCTCATCTGCGGTACGAGCATTTCGCAATAAACCCTGTACCAGTTGTTGCTGCTCCTGCAGCATGTCGACAGCTGTGAGGCTTCCGAGTCGGTGGAAGAACCGATAGATGTGCCCATATTGGGTGTGATATGCACGATAATATCCGGCCAGCTTGCTGGCTCTTCTGAGCGCATCACTAACCTCATCACGCTTCCAAGGCTTCGGCAAGAACGCAATGGCGCCATATCGCATCGCTTGAAGCAAGAGCTGGTGATCCGACGAGTGCCCTGTGAGCACTACCACAATCGGATGCTCCCTCTCAGATAACCCTCTAGCAAGAGTCAGACCGTCTATCCCGTTTCCCGACGTATCAGCGATTACGACTTCAGGCCATAATTTCACAACCTGTTCCCACGCTTCCGGCTGGCTCCCACTTGTCCGACGACTGTATATCCTCCCTCTTCCACCATCTGCACGGCTTGCCTGCGCTCAATAACATCTTGATCCGCCAGCATGACCCGCAACATCAATGTCCCTCCTTCGCTACTTCTACTTGGTAATCAACGTTAGCATAGTCCGTTGCAATCTGGTCATGTTCACCCCAATCTTATCCAAATCTTAATAGTTAGGCGCAAACCCGCCCCTTTCATTTCCCTCCCTCTCTCAATTGGCTCACGTAAATTTAACGATATCCTTCACTCCCCGTTTGCAAGCGCTTACTAATTTGTCTAAACATAATTCATCTGCTCGTTTTGGTCTTGATACATCAACGCATCATCAGTTCATCCTGTCCTTAATTTTGGGGTATCACCTCCTTTATCGCATGTTTCCTGCCCGAACTACGCACAATGATAGCAATGCTGTCAATTTTAGAAATGAACGGGAGAACAGCCTTCTATGAAATCCATCATCAACCTGTATGTAACTGATTTGAAACGCATTACGAGCAACTGGGCTGCCGCCATTGTCATCACTGGCCTTATCGCCCTGCCATCCCTATATGCATGGTTCAATATCCTGGCATCCTGGGATCCGTACAGCAACACCAAGGGGATATCCATTGCTGTCGCCAATAACGATACCGGCGATACACTCCTCGATAAGCCTATTAACATTGGCAAACAAATCATCGAATCGTTAAAGACAAACGAGGCCATCGGCTGGACATTCATGGATGAAAAAGAAGCACTGCGCCGTGCTGAGCGCGGACAGGTGTATGCCGCCATCATCATTCCATCGGATTTCTCTGCGCGTATCGGTACCGTACTGACTGACAATCCTCAGAAGGCCGAGATCGTCTATTATGTAAATGAGAAAATTAATGCCATCTCGCCCAAAATTACGGGCAAGGGAGCCTCGGGCGTCATCCAGCAAGTCAGCTCCAACTTCGTTCGTGAAGCGAATCGAACCATTTTCAAAATATTTAATGAGGTAGGCATAGAGCTAAAGAATGAGCTGCCCACCATTGAGAAGGTCAAGAACCTTGTCTTCAAGTTGGAAAAAGGATTCCCCGAACTCGTACATGTGGTCGATGTGGCACTGCGTGATACGGCGAAAGCAAATGACATTGTCGCGTCAGCCCAGCGCAATCTTCCACTGGTGTCCCAAGTTGCCGAGGAAGGCGCCCGCTTCTCTCGCAGCGTCGACGATCTGCTCAATTACAGCGAGCAAGGGATTGATACGATCTCTCCCTTTATCAAGCAGGATCTCAACTCCATCCATCAGACTGCACTGGCTATCCAAGACCTGACCTCTATTCTGCAGGATGCGGGCAGTGATCCTTCTCTCGTGAAGGAGGCACTTAGCCGTGCAGAAGGACGGCTGAATACGGCCGTCACCCTTGTGAATGGTCTGAACAACTGGTTCAATCGGCTCAACGGGCTTGTTCCAGGCGATCGCTTTGGCGGCACTATAGGCCGTCTGCAATCCATACGTGACAAGCTGGAGCGACAGTTATCGATTGTTCGACAGGTCTCAGGAGCGGTGGAGCGCGGTGAAGAGGTATCGGCAGACCTGATCAATCAATTGAGTCGAATTGCCAAGGAAACAGCAGATGCCACCGGCAGCATACTGAATCGATACGACGATGAGATTAAGCCCAATATCGTTCAGGGCATTCAGACTGCCAAGCGTACCGTAGGCAATGCCCAAACCGTCCTTCAGGATGCGTTGAAACATATGCCTGACGTGAAGACGATCCTGAACGATGCAGCCAAGCTGGTTACGGTCGGCAGTGAAGAGATTAAGAAGATACAGCAAAGTCTGCCTGAAGCGCAGTCCAAGTTAACTAACATTGCAGATCGAATTCGCGCACTCGAGGCACGTGGTGATATCAATGAGATTATTGATTTGCTGAGAAATAACTTCGAGAAAGAGAGTGAGTTCTTCGCCGAGCCCGTCGTGTTGAAAGAACATAAACTGTTTCCAATACCGAACTATGGTTCGGCTATGTCACCATTCTTCACTACATTATCTTTATGGGTCGGCGCCCTGCTCCTGGTGTCGCTTCTGACGGTGGAGGTACATGAGGAAGGCGCAGCGTATAAGGATTATCAAGTATATTTCGGCCGCTATCTCACCTTCGTAACGATTGCCCTGCTGCAGTCTTTACTTGTGACCTTAGGCGATTGTTACCTGCTGCAGGCATATGTGTTGAATCCATTCTGGTTCGTCATCTTCGGCATGCTGCTTAGCGGCGTATTTATGCTAATAGTATATACGCTCGTATCTGTTTTCGGCAACGTGGGCAAGGCGCTGGCCATTGTGCTGCTTGTCCTCCAGCTGGCGGGATCTGGGGGCACCTTCCCGATTCAAGTAACGCCGCCGTTTTTCCAAGCGATTCATCCGTATTTGCCTTTTACCTACGGCATTAGCATGATGCGTGAGGCAGTTGGTGGGATTCTGTGGGATGTGGTGCAGCGCGACCTGCTCATGATGTGTGTCTATATTGCGATCACGCTCGTCATTGGTTTGTTGTTAAAAACACCACTTAATCGCTCTAGTGCCAAGTTCGTGCGCAAGGCGAAAGAGAGCAAGCTGATCCACTAGTACATGGCCAAATACGAACCCCGTGAGTCCTAAATCGAACATTTCGCCCCCTTCCTTGTTTATGGAACCATGATACAATGGAAGATGCTAACATGGACAATCGGGGGAACGCTCATGCGCTTATATCAACAAGTATGGACAGACGTGAAGCAATGGGATCGGAACATTAAGCTGTTTTTTATCGCCAACTTATGCTTTCAAGTGGGCGGCGGCATGTTCATGGTGCTTTATAACTTGTATATTCAATCACTCGGATATAATGATGATATGAACGGGACGCTCATCAGCCTGCAATCTCTAGCAACGGCTTTGATGTTTGTTCCGATCGGCTTATTAGGGGATCGCACGAGCCGGAAGAAGGTTCTCATTTTCGGCGCACTGCTAACAGGAATAGGATTCATTGGACGCGCCTATGTCGAATCTGTGATGAGCTTGAACATGCTCGCGATCTTCTCAGGGCTCGTCGCTTCGGCATTCCAAGTCATCGCAGTTCCCTTCCTTGCAGAAAATGCACGAAAAGAACAGCGATTGCAGCTCTTCAGCTACCACTTTGCTCTAGGCTTAGCCGCTCAGGTGCTCGGCAGCATGGGTGGGGGCGCATTGGCCGACATACTCCAATCCGTCGGATGGAGCAAGGTTGCAAGCTTGCAGACGGTATTGATGTTAGGGGGAGCGGCAACATTAGCCGCCTTTCTGCCGTTGCTCGCAGTTAAGGAGATTCGCAAGCAGGACGTCCTTAGGAGAAAAATAGAGGCTGAAGATAAGAAGCCAGCACAGGCAGCGGCTTCAGCAGCAGTTCCTGCGCAAGCTGAGACATCCCCGATGCCTCAACCGGGTGCAGAATGGCGCGATATCCGCCGCCTCACCTTCTGTCAGCTGCTTGTAGGCCTAGGCTCAGGACTCGTTGTCCCTTACTTGAATTTATATTTCACGAATCGATTTAACGCTTCTATTACCGCTGTCGGCTTCCTGATCTCACTTGGGCAGATCATGACGATTATCTCCATGCTCATTGGGCCAACACTGGTGAAGCGGATCGGACAGGTGCCTGCAATCGTCGTGTTCCAGATGCTGTCCCTCCCCTTCTTGCTGCTTACTGGATTTACAAATGCAATCTCCATTGCCATCGTGAGCTTCCTGTTCCGGCAAGCGCTTATGAATGCGGCGAATCCGATTCAATCAGCAGTCATGGTTGATCGTATCTCGGATTCACGTCGGGGAATTGCCAACTCCTTAACACAGACAGCCTTCATGCTTGGCTGGGCGAGTATGGGAACCGTACAATCGTATCTGGTCACCACATACGGTTACTATTGGGGCTATGCGCTAACCTTCAGCATTACCGGTGTTCTGTACGTAACCTCATCCATTTGTTACTTCACGATGTTCCGAGAGAAACGGATTCCAAAGGGACTTCAGGCAGAGGGAGTCACTACATAAAGCAGGGTCAACAACCTCCTAGCTCTGGACACCATCCGATACAATAACAAAATCGCTGCCTGATAACCCAGGCAGCGATTTTTATATTAATCTATATGATGATTGCATAATACGACTATTTACCATTTACCCTAATAAAACCTCTTACTGTTCCACTAAAGACTATTCGCCTGCAAATCTACAAGCCTACAACAGCTTACTTTCCTTCGCTTTCTTCAAGAACTTATCGCTGTTCTTATTAATTGTCTTCTTCAAGCCTATACCAAGTACAAAGGCAATTCCGATATAGATCAATAGGATAAGTACATGCTTCGTCACAACATCCCATAGAATCCCCCCGACTGCCTCACGCATAATGCCTATTGCATGTGTGAACGGCAGGAACGGATTCAGCTTCTGGAAGAACTTCGGCGTCATTTGAATCGGGAATGTACCACCTGAGGCCGCCAATTGGAACACAAGCAATACAATGGACAACGCCTTACCTACATTACCGAATACCGATACCAACGTATAGACGATGCTGACGAATATGATACTGATGAAAATCCCGAACGCGAAGAACCAGAACTTGTGCACGACATAGGTTTTGAGCAGGAACATGTCTCCCAGTGTCACGATCATACTCTGACATATACCGATCGTCACAAAGGTCAGCCAGCGTCCGAAGTACACTTGGTAGCTCTTATAGTCATGCTTGTTCTCGATGTCTACAATCAGCATGGAGATGAGCAGCAAGCCGCCGACCCACAATGCCAATGTCGAGAAGAACGGTGACATCGCTGAACCGTAATTCGGTACAGGGAACAGTTCATGCTGATTAAGCAATACCGGCTCCGCGAAGAACTGGCTTTCCTTAGCCGCATCCTTACGAAGCAAGTCAATGACTTGATCCAGATCACCTTTTTCTTCGAATTCACGGATTTTGGATGCAATATCTTTTACTTTCTTTTTGATTTCTGGGAACTTGTCACTGAATTCATCCAGTCCATCTTCCCCCGTGTGAATCTTGCCCTTCATATCAGCCAGTTGGGCCTCGACCTCTGGAATCATTGAGAACATTTCTTTTTTCACGTTCTTGATGAAATCCAAGCCTTTACGAGAATCTTTGACACCCTTGTCGAAGGCAGGTACAACATCCGAATCGATCTTCCCGATTACTTTATCAATGGACGCGCTCGTATCCTTCGAGGAATCATATATCTTCTGCAGCGCATCCTTCGTCGGTTGATTCGCTTTGCCAGCCGCTTCACTCGCACGCTTCAGCATATCCGACAAATCTGCCAGTTTCCCTTTTACCTTATACATACTATCGACGATGTCTGTAATGGCACCATCATCCACAGTCTGCTTCATTTTCTCTGTTGAGTCGATAATTTTATCCGCCAGGTTCTGCCCGTTACTGATGTGCTTCTTTGCATTATTGATTTGATCGATTACCTTGTCCGCCGTATTGCGGTTCATGATCTTATCTGTCATTTCGATAACATTGCGAGTGCTGTCCTGCATCTTATCGATCATCTTCGAAGCATCACGATTCAATGCTTGCATATCCCCGCGGATCGTTTGGAATCGCGGCTTAATTCCATTATCATAATCGCTAATGAGCTGAGCAACGACCTCACTTGCTCTTGCTGCCGCTTCTGCGCCAATCTGTCTGCCACCAGCCAATCGCTCCTGCAGCAGTGTGAGCTTCGTCTCCATGCCCTTCAATTGAGCAATCAGCAGATCAGTGTCTATGCCTGTCACTTGAGCCAGCTTATTCAGCTGATCCTTGTACTTCTCTAAGGAGCCTAATGTGAGCTTCAACTGATTCGTCATATCCTCGACAGCTGCATTCAGCTTGTCGGTTAATGAAGCATCCGTCGCACTGCCCTGAATAAGCTTGTTGACGCGATCAACTTTCTCCTGCAGCTGACCGAGATGCTCTCGATACGTCTTGCCTAATCGTTCTGCATCATCGAATGCCTTCGATACCGTCGGCGCAACCTGTGAATTCAAGCTTGTTCTGGCTTTATCCAGAATCGAGTTGACTTCGATTGCCTTATTGCGAATATCCCTCAGCTTATCATCTGCAATCGACTTCGCAGACTCTACGGTTTTTTGTGCTTCATCCAGACGCGTCTTCAGATCCTCCGCGCCCTGCTTCGCGTCAGTCAAGGACGTGAGCACATTATCAAACAGACCATTATTCTTCAAATTCCGATCTACATCTTCAACCGTCGTAATGAGGCGCTGCAAGGAATTCATCCCAGACTCCACTTCGACACTCTTCTTAGCCAGCTCTGTCTCTACCTTGCCAAGATCGAAGTCAGAGTTCATGATATTCTCCACGACCTTCGATGTATCTGTTGCGACACCCTGAAGCTTCCGCAGATTGTCTTTGACAACCGGTACTTCCTTATGGAAGGAATCACTGCCCTTATCGAGCATATTCTCCGCATCTGTAATTACCGAATCCGGTCGGTTCTCGTAGCGCTTGATGACACGAATGGCAGACTCTGCCTTGCTAATGAAGTCCTTCGCCTTGATGATATCAACTTGGCCTGTCTTCATCAGCTTCTCGATCTCCGGCAGCTTCTCCTCCAATTTGAAGATGTTATCTCTAAGCTTCTTAATGTCCGGCTCATTCGTTTCAAGCTTAAGGCCGACATCATTGAAAATATCGAATATCGCTTTGTTCGCCGTCTCTACGAAGTTGCTACTAATGTTCGACACCAGCGTCGAGGCTCCTGCCCCCGCAACCTTCGGCGAGATCGCGTTAATCTTTTCATTAATATAATAATCAAGCTGTGCCTTCTCTGGATGATCCGAGATGACGGATGAGATCTTCTCAGAGAAATCCTCTGGGATAACAATGGCTGCATAATAATCGCCATGATTGACCCCATTGATTGCCTCATCCTTCGTAACAAATCTCCAGCCTAACTTCTCATTTTCCTTTAACTGTTCAATAACCTTTGCTCCAACATCAAGATCCTTGCCTTCTACCTTGGCGCCCTTATCCAAGTTCGCAACCGCAACCGATACATCCTTCGTATTGGAGTACGGATCCCATGACGGGAGAATGTTGAACCATGCATATAGGGAGGGCAGGATCACTACTGCTAAAATAACAATAATTGCAGCAGGATTTGTAATAATGTTGCGAAGATCCGTTTTATAAATGTGTAAGATGTTCTTCATCCCACTGCCACCACCGTTCTACTTATAATATGTAATGCGTTATCCAATTCTAGCAATCCCCTTCTGAGCTGCACCATTCAGCAAATAGAATTCAAGCAAATGAGGAATTTGATCCTGATGAATAGCCTTCGCACGCTTCGGCCATTCCACTACAAGCGCTGCGTAAGTCTTAATAAATAGGAAAGCAGTCAGCTCAGCATCACAACTCTGCAGCTCGCCTGAATCAATAGCCAGCTCTACCTGCTCTTTCACAAAGTGCTGAAGCGCATCTTCCACCTTGCTCATCTCAGACATCACAATCTCGGTCCCCATCTCCCGCATCTCATGTGAGAGAATAACCATCATCTCATGCTTGGATCGGAATTCCAACACATTGTGCAGAGTACGGTGCAAATTCTCTGTGAAGGTTCTCTCTGGCTGAACGGATGACTGTGCAACTTCCAGTATGTCTTGAATGAATCTATTCATAATGGCTTCCAACAGCTCTTCTTTTGTTGGGAAAAAACGATAAATCGTCCCCTTGCCCACATGTGCAAGTCTCGCTATCTGATCCATTGTACTGCCTTTATAACCATATAATGAAAATGACTGTGTTGCTGCCTCTATAATCCTCTTTCTTCGATCTACGATCATACGGATTCCTCCTTTCTGCAAAGAGGCGATTACGAACAGGTTCTAGAACTACAGAACTAAATGTGAATTTCGGTCACTCATTCTTGCTATTATACTTCCAGTAAAATGAATTTGCAAGAAACGACACCTTTTAGACACAAAAAAGCGCCCTATCTCATTGACAGAACGCTTGTAACCGTTTTCCTATGGGTGACTTGCATCCGTTTGTAAGTAGTTCGATAAAACACCACTACCAATCGAAACTTTTATTTTCATCTATGTTTCTCTCAACATCGTGCTTCATTGGCCACTTCTCTTCGTCCATTCTACTTCACAGCGTTGCCGTTCATAGATACCGCTCCCCACTTCCGTTCTGCTTCCTGAATGGCGCGATCCATTTGAGATGTCGGCTTCATAAGCATCACTCCATGTCCTACTGCAAGTAGAGTAGGCTGTAACACCCTCAACTTGATTGCGCTTGCCAGCGCAGCATCGTTATTCCAAGTCGCCATAGCTGGGAATGGGAACAACGGCTTGAGCATCCCCGATACTGCGATTCCTCCTCGAATTTGAAAAGCATCGCCAGCAATCAGCGCACTATCTCTCGTATCATAGAAGGCCATCATGCCTGGCGTGTGACCTGGTGCAAGCACGGCACGCAGAGATCCTACCATCTGACCGTCTTGGAGCAGAACATCCGGCTTCGTACGAATTGCCCCTTCCTTCGGCACTTCACCACGAATAGGAGTTGCTGCCTCACCATCTTCCAATGAGCAGTTCCCCTGCAGCAGCTTGGCATCACGCGCTGAAATCATCACCTTCGCATGAGGAAGCTCCTGCTTCAAGGCATCCAATGCTCCGATATGATCACCATGTGCATGAGTAAGCAAGATACGTGTAATTGGCTTTCCAATTTGCTTAGCCGCCTTCAAGATACGAGCAGCACTATAAGGAAGAGCAGCATCCACTAGTGTCAGCTCATTCTCCTCTTCAACGAGATAACAATTCACAGGAAACAAGCGTGGCAGGAAAGACAGTTGAATAATATGACCTTGCTTACGCATACGCATGGATGACCATCCCTCTCTAACTAATGTTAATTATATATTAACTAATCATATTAGTTTTTGCAAGAATGAATTTCCTCATCGTGTGTAAAAATCATACCTAATTATGTATAAGACTTACTGTGCATATTCAATTTACGACAGACGAATGCTGTCGTTATCCCGAATATTTATAGTTTTTCACTATCCACATGTGGATAATTGTATTTTACCGCCCAAACGCCCCTTATCCACATATTCATCCACGTTATCACCAACCCTGCGCAGCATGTTCATAAGTTGTTCAATGCTCCCCTATTCACTCGCTTTTCCTTCACTTGCCACATGACAGAACTGTAAGGCTGTGTTGGGTAAATCGATTTGTCCTGTTCTTTGTTGCTGTTATGATAAATGCTAGAACTACGTAAACTCGGAGGTATCTGCATCATGAAGAGACTAATTGCTTTATTCGCAGTCATCACATTGTTTGCAAGCATTCTTGTCGGCTGTGACTACAATCGAAACGGCAAGCAGCAATATTATGTCCAAACCGTTGGCGATCCTAATGACAATGGGGAATATACCCTACCCGCATTCGATGAGAAAGGCAATGAGCTGAAGCTCACCTTTATGAAAACAGGGGAAAACCGCAAATTTAAAGAGCATGCGTTTTTACGTGTATATGTAAAAGATACGGATCGTGTCACCGCCTACGAAGAAGTAAGCAAGGATGAGCTTCCTACTAAGGTGAAGGATAAGCTGAATATCAAATAATAACGAGCTTCATTTGATTCCATATGGAACAACGCAAAAAAACAAGGGCGCATCCCCACTTCGGGGGTGTGCCCTTGTTCTATACACGCAATTGAAGTGTATGAACGATTGTGCCCGAACCTTCATGAAACGGACAGGATCATTCATCCTACGACAAGATTACACGACTAGAAACTTCGCCTCTTGCTCGCAATCCATACAGCACTTGATTGGCCGTTCCCAATCACTGAATTCAACGCCATCCAGATCGACAACGTCGGGGGCATCTTCGAACTCATCTACAAAATTGTCAATTGCCAATTCTACATGCTCTTTACAGACTACGTACATGTCGTTCCCTCTTTCTCGCTTATCTTGCTGTCTTATTACGTCCATCATAACATAAATAGGCCCGGTACGGGTGAAGACATTTGATTTTCCCATCTTTGGATATCACTTAGTTTATCCGGCCTGCTGCGGCTTATCCTCAAGCTGCACAGTCGTCATCATCAGCTTGCCCTCGCGATAGAAGTGAACTTCCATCGTCTCGCCGACCTTCTTCTTCTCATATAAATATTTGCGCAGATCCCGGGTCTGACCGATCGTTTCATTATCGAAGCGGACAATCACATCATTCAGCTTCAGTCCTGCCTTCTTCGCCGGCCCCGTCGCCTCCAGTACAATAACTCCGTTCTTCACGTCTTGCGGAAGCTTCAGATCATTGCGCTGCTCCTCGGTAATCGGAGCATAAGGATTCGTCAGATCGACCGTATATACACCTAGGTAAGGCCGAATAACCTTGCCAGTCTTCATAATCTCGTCTACTACCGTCATCACTTCATTCGTAGGAATCGCAAATCCAAGGCCCTCAACGCCAGTCGTCGCGATCTTCATCGTATTGATGCCAATAACCTGCCCCTGCAAGTTCACGAGTGCGCCGCCGCTGTTGCCCTCATTAATTGCCGCATCCGTCTGAATGACCCTCTGCTCCCAGTCATATACACCATCCTGGTTCAAGGATACCGGGATAAGTCGATTCGTATAACTAACGATGCCAGCTGTCAGTGAACCGCCTAAGCCAAGTGGATTGCCGATTGCGACGACGGTTTCCCCGAGACGCAGACGGCGTGAATCGCCAATCTCTGCCACCGTGGATACACCTGCATCATCAATAAGAAGAACGGCAATATCCATTACCCGATCCTTGCCAATGAGTTCTGCATTTTTGCGCTGCCCGTTCGAGAGCACCACCTCTAGCTTATCCGCCCCCTGTACGACATGCTCATTCGTCAGGATGAACGCCTTGCCGTCATCGCGCTTAATGATGACCCCTGATCCTAGATTCGTGTCCTTCTCTTCATCAGCCTCTGCTGCCACTCGCTTCTGCTCATTGACAATGCTGACCACCGCAGGGCCAACCTTATCGGCTACAGTCACAATACGATCATAGGGATCAACCGTCCCTGTGCGATTAATGGCCACAGGCTGTGTGACTGAACCTGTTCCCACAATCCAGCTATATAAAATAACGGCTGACAAGGCACTAATCACCGAGCTTACGATAGCCACTTGGACGGTGGACCACCTGCGGCCGGATTGAGTTGTCTTGCCCAGTGTCCATCCCGTTCCTGTCTCTCGCTCCTGCCATCTGCGCTTTACCTTGCCAGATACCTTTGTCGAGAAAAAATCATCATCAAACAAGCTCATCCGAACAACTCCCCTCAACCCTCCAACCGGGATCGATCCACGGGTTGAACCACTGCCTTCGCAGCATCATTACACCACGGAATGATATGGCTGAAAATCGTCAACACTATATATTAATGCACACTATGAGCTTGTCATGTAAAAGAAATGTAATAGATTTGCAAGCTTGTACATATTCTATCATACAAACAGGGAATTGAGAGAAACAATCTCCCTCCCCTAATAGAAAGGAGAACTAGATTTATGACGACTTCAAGCACAATCTGGTCAGACATCGACCTAGTCGGACAATTAGCTGATATGAAGGAAGATCAATACCGTCTCACCTTGGCTTTATCCACCCTCATGGAGCTTCTCGTGGAGAAAGGCTTGATTACGCAGGAAGATATCTCCCAGAAGGCCAACGATCTGGATAGATGGCTTACAGACGAACCACAGACTTCGCATGAACCGTATCCCATGCCGTAGGCTTGTCATAATACGTATCTCTTAATTGCAGTTCACTCTCTTTGTAAAAATGACCGTTGTCTTCCATGACTCCCTTCACAGTCATGCGGGCGAGATCCATCATATTATGATCCCGGCTTAAATGCGCCAAGTATACGCGGCGGGTATTACCCGTAGCAATCTCGCACAGCGCCTCGCCTGCCGCATCATTGGACAAGTGCCCCATATCTCCTAGAATCCGTCGCTTAATATTCCATGGATACCGCCCCATACGAAGCATCTCCGTATCATGGTTCGATTCCAGCACAAGTACATCCGAATCGATAATCTCATCTCGAACCTTATCGCTCATATAACCTAAATCCGTTGTCACACTCAGCTTTGTCTCGCCTTCATAGAACTTATAACCCACCGGCTCGGCAGCATCATGAGAGATACCGTATGATTCTATGCGCAGATCCCCGAAATCGCGCGCTTCCCCCGTTTGCATGACAATCCGATTTTCGTCTGCAATTTCACCTACATGCTTCTCTAGTGCTTCCCATGTGTTCTCGTTGGCATAGATCGGCACGCTGTGCTTGCGTGAGAAGGCTCCAAGGCCTTTAATGTGATCAGAATGCTCATGCGTGACGAATATGGCGTCAATCTGCTTGCCCGAGAGCCCCTGTTCCTCCAGGAGCTGCTCTGTCCGCTTGCAGCTTAGACCAACATCGATCATCACAGTTGCGTCTTCATTCTGAATGACCGTTGCATTGCCTGTTGATCCACTCGACAGTACTGAAAATCGCATACTCATCTATCGTTCTCCTTCTTTCCTTCTTGCGGAGTATCAATTGCTCCACTTATCGCATTCACATAATACACTTCATCATTTTCCAAGAGGATGCGCCAAGACGGCGCTGCCACCTGTGTATTGGCCGCATCGAATATTTGACCGTGGTAGCCAAGCTGCACATCCTTAACGACGGCCCCTGACATTAAGGCGCTCAAGATCACATGCTCCAATGCTTGAGAAGCCGGCAAGATCTTCTGCTCCTTGCTCTCCTTAGCTTCAATCAACTCAACATACTGCTGCCGGAACCCCTTAATCTTCTGCTGGCTGTGTGCCAGCTCCAATGTCACTTCGAATATCGGCAGGCCATTAGGCAGCCGCTGATACAAGACGAATGTTCCATTTCTACCCGTCAATGGGTCATACCGGTACATCTCAATATGAGGAATATCCCCTTGCAGGGACTTGATCAAATCATTCTCCATAAATACGATCTTCGTATCCTGCGGCTGCTTGAGCGGTTCCATCTGATCGCCCCGCTTCACGAATCGGTACGTGATTTCACGTAAGGCGGGTGTCTCTGAAGGAATCTTGGCTGTAACTTGAATCTTTTTTACTTCCATCATCTTCTTCGCCGCATCAGACAGGGAGGTCCAATCCAGCTCGGAATGCATTTGGTCGCGTACCTCTTGCCAGAGCTGATAGCCCAGCACAATATTGAGCAGCAGAAAAGCATAGATCAATATATTCTTCGCCCGACCCCAATCCATTTGACTCCTCCCTTCTGAGATACGATCTTACGTTCATTTCTTAACAGATCCATCGAGCAATGCGGTCGACCCATCCTTGTACTTTACCTGCCATGCAGGCAGCAGCCGAACCGTCTCCTTCCCAAGCTCAGGGATATATACCGGGTCAACTCCTACGATTGGCTTCTCCTGGCTGAGTGCATTCAATTTTTGAAGTAAGGCATCTCCAACCACCAGTTGGCGCATTTCCTTCTTCTCTGCACGCTGATGAAGTTGTACAAGAGAACGCTCATAACTCGTAACCGTGCCCTCTTGCATCGTAACCTGCATATACCCGAACCGGAAGCGACTTGTATTGACAATCGGGTAAGAGCCCCAATATTGCTGGAATCGAAAGGCTGTCCCTAATCCACTGGTTGCTCCGTTCAGCACATCCCTCTTCTCATTGTCCGGCAAGGTGACACGATATCTGCCATTCCAGCCTCCATGCTGGTTGATGAAGCGGACTGCTGCCGTGACATCAGAAGCAATATCCTGCTGCCCTTCCGTCTGCACGACAGGATCGGAGTAGATAAGCCATTGAAGGCCCCGATTCACTTCCAAGCCGCGCTTAACGTCGGTATAAATTTCGGAATTCCCAGTCTCTATATTTTTCGTAACGGTAGGATCATTGAACAGGCTGCGCTGCATCTGCTCTGCCGTAATTCGATCATAAGGAAGCGTAACCTCAAGCAGTTCAATCGGCTGTTCTGGAACATAATATGACCCGTTAACCAACTTATAAGGCGTCCAAGACCGTCCGAATTCGACCTGTTGCTTCACATCCTGCTCGGTCAAGTCTGCTCGGGTCGACTCATAGACAGCGTCCCCCTTCGCATTGAAGAAGAAGACGCGGACTTCCTTCGTATCCTTCGTCGTATACAGCCATATTCGACGAATACTCTCATTCATAAGCGAAGAATCATCACCGATCGGAAACACCTTCTGCAGCAGTTTCACTGGGATAGGCGCGTGGAAAAGCAGTTCCACTCCCTCATTCTCCTCGCGTATTCGATTCCAATCCACCGCAGAAAGCGAGCGGTATTGGAACCCATCATACGAGCGTCCCTGCAGCCGTTTCACAATAATGTTATAGAACGTCATGCCTGGATATAGAATGGTATGCTTATTTCCTCCGAGATGAAGAACCAGCTGTTCCGGGAAGATTAGATTCTCTACCTTCTCCTCAGGCCCGAGTGGATCGGTCGTAATGTAGTCGCTGGTCGACTTTTTGCGTACATCGAAGTTCGGCATGCTATAGGCAAGGAAGAAGCTCTGCAGCAAGCTTAACAGCACAAGAAATGTTAGCAGCATCGTCTTAAATCGCTCTACCATTCGTCAGCCTCACTCCCTTCCGCCTTCATCGATGTCAACGGAAGCGAGAAGGTAATTTGCGTACCTGCGCCCCATTCCGACTCAATCCATATATCCCCACCATGCGTTCTCACAATTTCCCGGGCAATGGACAAGCCTAGTCCCGTACCGCCCATATTGCGCGAACGAGCCTTATCTACCCGATAGAATCGTTCAAATATTCGTTCCAAATCCTTCTGTGGAATGCCCAGCCCATTATCCTGCACTGATACATGAAGCATGCTGCGAGAAGAATCCAGAACCGCAACCAGCTTCACCTCGCCGCCGTCTGGCGTATACTTCACCGCATTGGACACAAGGTTATCCAGCAATTGATCGATCTGATCCCGATCGATCATCACTAAGCCTTCCTTGCCGATGTCCGGATCAATGACAACTGACGCAGCAATTCCCTTATTGCGGAACTGGAAGGAGAATCGGTCGATGACATCCTCCAGCATCTCAGTCATATCCGTCACCTGCTTGCGCAGCTTCGCCTGCTTCGAATCAAGGCGCGACAGATGCAGCAAATCCGTAACGAGACGAATCATGCGCTCCGTCTCGTTCTGTATAACCCCAACGAAGCGCCCTGCAAGCTGCGGCTCTTCCAGCGCGCCGTCGCCTAATGCCTCAACATAGCTCTTAATCGTCGTCAGCGGCGTCCGCAGCTCATGTGACACGTTGGCTACGAACTCGCGGCGAGACTGCTCCAGCTTCTCCTGCTCCGTCACATCCTGCAGCACGACAATCGATCCTGTCATACCTTCCCCACGGCGATGAACCGGGGTGAAGGATATGCGCAGGATTGTCTCGCTATCTTCATCACCCTCATGTTCTTCTGTTCGAGGAAGCAGCATCCAGTTCAGCTTGCCGTCCACCATCTCATCGATCTGATCCTGCGGCACACGAAGCACCTCGGACATTGGACTGCCCTCAACCTCGCCTTGCTTGATATTGAGCAGCTTGCAAGCCCGTCTGTTGACGAGAATGACTTGACCCTGTTCATCAGTCGCGACAACGCCGTCACTCATATTCGTCAGAATGGATGCCAGCTTCTCCTTCTCTTCCTCATTCGCATTCAGCGCTTCCTGCAAGCGCCTCGTCATATAATTGAATGCCTCACTCAACTGGCCAATCTCATCGGTGCCCATCACAGGAACTTGTCCTGCGAAGTTCCCTTCCGCCACCTTCGTCGCCTGCTTCGTTATCTCTTTGATTGGCTGTGTAATGGTATGGGCTAGAATGACACCCAGTACGGCCGTCAACCCAAGTGCAATCGCCATCCCCGAGAGGAAGATCCGATTGATCCCCTCAATTGTCGCGTACAGCTCCTTCATCGATGCGACAATGTACAGGGCCCCAACGAGCTTCCCATTGGAGTAGACGGGCTTCGCCAGCACCTGCTTGCGCACATTGTCCTCATCAATGATAACCTCCTGGTTATCACGCATGCCCTGCAGGGCCCGATTCACTACTGTCTCTGTATTTTTGCGTCCTACATATTCCATATGAGTAGGCACAGATGTCGTCAGTACCTTTCCCGTTACGTCCAATACCTGTATTTCCACGCCATTCATATTGATGAAGCTGCGCACGAACTTATTGAGCGTCTCCAGCGTCTGCTCATCGTCCAGCGTCTCATCGCCCTTCAGCGTCTGACCCGCGTAAATAGACATGAGCTCTGCTGTGTTCTGCAGCTCCTTCGTGAAGTTGGTCGTCTGCGTATGCTTCATCGAACTGACGAAGTAGACACCGATGAGCTGCATCGCAATTAGGATAAGCAGCACATAGATAATAATCAGCTTCGCCTGAATGGTGCGAAAAAATCGACCCAGTCCCCGCTTCACTAGAATCCTCCACTCCGCGGATTGCGCATCATATATCCCAATCCGCGCCGTGTAATGATATATTCCGGCTTGCTCGGATCATCCTCAATCTTCTCGCGCAGGCGGCGTATCGTTACATCCACCGTGCGCACATCTCCGAAATACTCATATCCCCACACTGCCTGCAGCAGGTGTTCGCGTGTCATGACCTTGCCAGCATTGCGCACCAAGTAGAACAGCAGTTCATACTCCCGATGCGTCAAATCCAGCATAGCTCCATTCTTATAGACTACATACATGTCCGTATCTATGAGCAGCTCATGCAGCTTCATGCCCTGCTTCTCTGCGGCAGATGTCTCGGCATCCTCTTCTGGATCCGGAGTAGAGACTTTGTTTTGGCGCCGCAAATGAGCCTTAACCCGGGCCAGCAGCTCTCTCGTGCTGAACGGCTTCGTCACATAGTCATCAGCTCCCATTTCCAAGCCTAATACCTTATCAAGCTCTGTGTCCTTCGCCGTCAGCATAATAATAGGCATATGCAAATGCTGACGCACCTCACGACACACATCCATCCCGTCCTTCACGGGCAGCATCAAGTCAAGAAGCATAAGATCCGGCTTCTCCGATATTGCCAAATCAACGGCAGCTCCCCCATCGAAGGCGCAGATGACCTCGTAGCCTTCCTTCTCCAAATTAAACTTTAAAATATCTGCAATCGGTTGTTCATCATCTACAACGAGAATTTTGCCGTACACGAATCCGCACCTCTCCCTCTACCTTCACATTTCCTGTCACGTACTAATACAGTCACAAATTCCGTTCTGCATGCAGCCAGTCCTTATGTCACTCTATTTTACCATAATTGTCTCTACATCCCGAACCCAAACGTTGGAGAAGACGGCATAACGCGGCAATCTAAATATAAAAAAGACGGGACATCCGATTCGTCCCGTCTAGCTTGCGTTTATAAGTATTTAAGAGGATTCTGCACTTCGTCATTTTTAATAATTTCGAAATGCAAATGTGTACCTGTGGAATCGCCCGTATTGCCCATTACGCCAATATCTTGACCCTTCTCCACAATATCGCCGGCATTAATATTAATTTTGCTCAGGTGGCCGTACAAGGTTTTGTACCCATTGCGATGGTTAACGATAATGCAATTGCCATACCCGTTCTTCACGCCCGCAAACAGTACGACGCCTTCATCAGCAGCCATAATCGAACGATCCGGGGATACCATGTCGATCCCTTTGTGCATGCGGCCCCAGCGCTTGCCGAATCCGCTTGTCAAGGTTGCACTGTTCACAGGCCAATCGAAGGAGCCTGTCCCTTCGCCGCGCACGACCTTCGTACCGCGAATGACAATCTCCGGAATGGCAGGCTCGACAACCTCTTGCTCAATCCATTCCTCGTGGGATAGCTTGCCGTTGTCCTTCACCAGGCGATAAGACATGCGCTTTAATCCTTGTTTGCCCTTGCGGACAACCTTGGACTCCCCAGAGCGCATATTCGGATCTTCCTTGATCATCTTCTGCGGTTCAGTCACCAAATACTCGCTATAAGCTTCAACCGTCTTCACGGTAATAAGCGGCTTCGTATCCGTCAAATTAAGAATTTGTCCATCCTGCAGACGTTCCTCCCCGACAGTCGGGTTGTTATGGTAGATCGCATCCATAGAGACATTCATCTTATTTGCAATTGAAGAAACGGTATCTCCTGCCCTCACAATATATTGGAGCTTATTCGTGAGGCCTGTCGTCAGCTTGCTAATCGCCTCATCCTGCGTCATCAGTTGGTCTGGGCTAATATTGGCATTTTCCGTGCTGACACGCTCGCGGAAACTAACAGATTCCAAGCGTGATACGGCTTTCGTGGCCTTTGCAGAGCGCATAGGCGCAGCTAATACGCGCACTTCCTTCGCATTCCCTTTGTTCGATGCAGATGGAGTGTACTTCGCCTTTACCTGCTTCAATATTTTCTCGGCCGTAGCCTCGTCATTCACATATCCGACTGTCACGCCGTTGATCTTCAGCTCTACACCCTCTGCATAAGCAGGTGTCAATTGATCGAGCTTCGCTAACGTTGCTTCCGTTGTCGGCTTCGCCTTGAATCCGGAATCCTCAATCGTTCGAATTCCCTCTCGATTTATCTTCATATGGGCATTCGGATACTTAGCCTGTTCCTTCTGGAGCCGAGCTGCATAATATTGCTCGACATCTTCTAGAGCAGACACCGTGCCCACCAGTTCATTCTGATGGTATACGTGATAAAAAGGTATCGTATTAGCTTGTACATAGGTAATGCCTCCCCATACTGCAGATGCAGCCAATGCCATGCCACTCATTGCGAATACAATCGTTCTTTTCCTCTTTGTCATCCATCGGGTTGCAGGATTCCTCGTCAACCGTTCCCGCCATGCAGCCGTCCATTGTTGCCATCGGTTGCGATCATTCATTTGTTCCTTTTCCTCCCGACGATTTCCGTTGAAACGTTCCATGATGGTCTCCTTTGCGAATACAATGCCTATATTCTCATACGTAATGTGATCTTTTTCTATGAAAATTTACAAAAGTTAACGTTTTGTCATCTTTTTTTAATGTACCATAGGTCGAAAGTACATTGCAACTTGACCGAATTCGTCATTCTTTGGACGTTGTTCATCCTTACACCCCTTACTTTCCCAAAACAAAAACGCGAAAATGTGATCTCCTTAGGAGATGGCCACTTTCGCGTTTATTATGCAATCCTTTTAATCGGTTTATTCAGCATATGTTCTCACAAAGATGTTCTTCGTGAAGCCTATGAATCAGACTACGGTGTTCCCGGGCTTTCTGTCTTGCTTTCCTTCGCATTTGATCCGTCTGTAGTGCTGGCAGTATCCTTCGCCTTCGTTTCTCCCACCATCCACTCCCTCATCTCCTTAAATTCCTCGTCATTCAGATGCTTCGCGAGAATCTGTTCGACTTCCATAACCTCACTGGAAGTTAGTCCCCCCTCCATTAAGGTAGAAATACGCTGCCAATCCTCTTGCGGGAGCTTCTTCATCAAGGTTGCGAAGATTTGATCCTTCTTCTCCTTCGACAACTCTTCCTTGCTCTTCGCTATCGCGTCAGGCGGCACTATAATCGCCTCCCGACCCTTCGATTCCTGACCGGATATTATGCCCCCCATCACCGGCAAAGCGCCATCAGGCGTTGGAGTTGATCCCCTTTCACTTTCATTTCCTCCAGCAGATGGGGATCCTGTCGTTCCGCCGCCATTCGTCTCAGTTGTTCCCTGCCCATTCCGATTCAATCCCGATTCCTGACTATTAGTAGTGATTCGCTCTGTATGGTTCCCGCTATTTCCCGTTATCCCATTCTGACTCGTACCTGTAGACTTATTATTTGATTGACTAGCCGTTTGTACATCAGAGCCAAGCAGAACACCCCACATGGAGGTCAGTGTCAGCGGCTTCCGTTCTATCGGGATATGGAAATTATTCAAGGCAGTCTGAATATATCGATCGACTACGATCGCTGTCGTTCCAACCGTTAATAAGCTAGATAATATACCTACGACCAATATCGTCATTGCTAACCGCATCACACGCCACACTAAGCGCATCTATACTACCTCCCAGCCAGCTCATGCTGTCACGCGAGGGCAATATGCCCTCCCTCGTGCCCGATTGCGTATAATAGAGTACTAGCAGCCTCTAATATGACTCTTCTTCCTCTATCTTGTATTCGGGATCCTTGCCGGCTCACAGTCATTTACTGCTTAGTATGCCCAATTATGTACAAAAAAAACGACTCTTCCCGAAGGAAAAGCCGTTTCGTTTCTATATCATGCTGCAATTAGCGGTAGATAGAACGCACTTGGTTCGTCTGCTCGCGGTTGCGGCCAACGGAGAAGATCGAGATCGGAATACCTGTCAGCTCCGATACGCGCTTCACATAGTTGCGTGTTGATTCAGGCAGTTCATCAAGCGTCTTGCAGCCTGTGATGTCTTCCGACCAGCCTGGCATTTCTTCATAAATTGCTTCGCACTTCGCAAGCATATCCAAGCTTGCTGGGTAGTGCTCGATAATCTCATCGCCGCACTTGTAAGCCGTACAGATCTTAACTGTCTCCAGTCCAGTCAATACATCAAGCGAGTTCAGGGACAAGCCTGTAATCCCGCTCACGCGACGGGCATGGCGTACGACGACACTGTCGAACCAGCCTACGCGACGTGCGCGGCCTGTTACTGTACCGTACTCATGGCCAGCTTCACGGATGAAGTCGCCTGTCTCATTGTTCAGCTCTGTTGGGAACGGACCATCACCTACGCGAGTCGTATAAGCCTTCGCTACGCCGATAACCTCTTCAATCTTGGATGGGCCAACACCAGAACCGATGCAGACACCGCCAGCTGTTGGGTTCGAAGAAGTAACGAACGGATACGTACCTTGGTCGATATCGAGCATAACGCCCTGCGCACCTTCGAACAATACCTTCTTGCCGTCATCGATTGCATCATTAAGTACAACCGAGGTATCAACCACATACTTGCGAATGAATTCTGCATATTCGAAGTATTCCTGCAACGTAGCTTCGATATCCAGCTCTTCGCCGCCGTACATTCTGATTAACTCGTTCTTCTCATTTGCCAAGTGGCGGAATTTCTTCTCGAATACATCCTTGTCGAGCAAGTCGACAATACGAATGCCGTTGCGAGCTGCTTTATCCATATAACAAGGTCCGATCCCTTTGCGGGTCGTTCCAATCTTGTTCGGGCCTTTGCGCTCTTCCTCCAGACCGTCCAGCACCATGTGATACGGCATGATGACATGCGCACGATCACTAATGCGAAGATTATCGGTAGAGAAACCATTTTCGTGAATATATTCAATCTCTTGGATTAGTGCCTTTGGATTGATGACCATACCATTACCGATTACACAAATTTTGTTTGTGTAGAAAATACCGGATGGAATCAGGCTCAGCTTATATTTCTTGTTATCAATCAAGATCGTGTGTCCCGCATTGTTACCACCTTGATAACGCGCAACCACGTCGGCGCTTTCGGCGAGGAAGTCAGTGATTTTCCCTTTCCCCTCGTCTCCCCATTGGGTTCCTACGACGACTACTGTAGACATATTCATACCCCCGTCGGGTGTTTACACACCGTTATTCACTGCTTTTTCAAGCATTCGCTCCAAGCAGCATACCTAGTTTATCAGTCAAATAGTGCAAAGTCAACGAAAAGCGAACGTTGATATCCGACCTTAACCAAATGTTCGGAAAACAACGTTCGCTTTCTTTTACGCTTATTATCCCGCAGAGGCGTCCTGATGATTCCTTTCGTAGCTGACGAATTTGTTGAAGTTCTTCAAGAACACCAACTCCACCGTACCTACTGGACCATTACGCTGCTTAGCGATAATAATTTCGATAATATTCTTTTTCTCCGTATCCTGATTGTAGTAATCATCACGGTACAAAAATGCAACAATATCAGCATCCTGCTCGATGGAACCCGATTCCCGAAGGTCGGACATCATCGGACGCTTATCCTGCCGCTGCTCTACGCCCCGGCTTAACTGGGACAAGGCAATAACAGGTACCTCAAGCTCACGCGCAATCTGCTTCAGTGTACGTGAAATCTCGGATACTTCCTGCTGGCGGTTCTCGCCTGGCTTGCCGCGTCCTTGAATCAGCTGCAAGTAATCGATCAGAATCATGCCAAGACCATGTTCCTTCTTAAGACGTCTGCACTTGGCACGGATATCCGCCACCGTTATCCCTGGTGTATCATCAATGTAGACCTCTGCCTCGGACAAGGCTGCGATGGACATCGTCAGCTTCTCCCAGTCATCATCCTCAAGCGCTCCTGTACGGAGTCGTCCTGCATCAACATTGGACTCAGCACAGACCATACGCTGTACAAGCTGTGCCGCGGACATCTCGAGACTAAATATCGCTACCGTCTCCTTCGCACGAACGCCAACATTCTGGGCTACGTTCAAGGCGAAGGCTGTCTTGCCGACAGACGGACGAGCAGCCACAATGACAAGGTCACTGCGCTGGAAACCCGATGTCATCTTATCCAAATCAGGGAAGCCTGATGGAATTCCGGTCGTCCCTCCGCCAGTCTGCTGGCTTAATGTCTCAACCTTATCATAGACTTCCATCAACACATCTTTAATCGCGATAAAGCCGCTCGAAGAGCGGCGATTCGAAATTTCTAAGATACGTCGTTCCGCATCGCTAAGCAATCCAGAGACATCCTCGCCGCCTGTATAGCCTTCACTTGCGATTTGCGTGGCAGTCCGAATGAGACGTCGCATCATTGACTTTTCTTCAATAATTTGCGCGTAATAATCGACGTTGGCTGCGGTTGGCACCGCATTGGCCAGTTTCGTCAAATAAGACACGCTGCCGACGTCTTCCAACTGCTGCTTATCCTTCAGCTTCGCTGTAAGCGTTACAAGGTCAATCGGCTGGTTGTCTTCGCCCAGCTCGATCATCGCCTCATAGATCATTTGATGGGCCGGATTGTAGAAGTCCTCGGACTGAATCCGCTCCATCGCCGTGATCATCGCTTCGGAGTGGAGCAATATTGCACCGAGAACGGCTTGCTCAGCCTCCAGGTTCTGCGGCGGAACACGATCGACATACATCTCGTTCATTCTATTCCTCCGTTACGTGCACCTTCATCGTCGCCTTGACTTCAGGATGCAGCTTCACGGCTACATTCGTAAATCCTAGCGTACGAATCGGGTCATGCAGTTCGATTTTACGCTTATCTATTTTGATCTTCATGCCTGCAAGAGCTTCTGCAATCTGCTTTGATGTGATGGCACCGAACAGACGGCCGCCTTCACCAGCCTTCGCCTTCAACTCAACTGTTGTTTCTCCCAGCTTCGCTGCAAGCATTTCCGCATCTATCTTTTCTTGTTCCTTACGCTTATCTTCTGACTTCTTCTGTTGATCCAGGGTCTTAAGATTGCCGTCCGTCGCTGGACGAGCCAGTCCCTGCTTGATGAGGAAATTTTGAGCGTACCCTTCGGAAACCTCTTTGACTTGTCCTTTCTTGCCTTGTCCTTTTACATCCTGCAACAAGATGACTTTCATTCGAACAACCCCTCTTCTGCGTCGATTTCTTCCAGCACGCGCTTCAGCTTCGCTTCTGCCTCAACAAGCGTACCTTGCAATTGAGCTGCGGCATTCGTTAGATGTCCACCGCCGCCCAGCCGTTCCATAACGACCTGTACATTCATCTGGCCCAGCGAACGCGCGCTAATCCCGATGAGTCCGTCATTTCGCTCGCTGATAACGAACGAAGCGAGAACATCGGTCATATTTAATAGCGTATCAGCTACCTGTGCAATGAGCAACTGAGAAAATTTTCGTCCTGGCTCTGTAACCGCAATCGCAATATGTCCATACAGCATCTGTGCGTGGCGGATGACTTCCGCCTTCTGAATGTACTCATCCAGATCTTCTTTTAAGATACGCTGGATAAGCAGTGGGTCTGCACCTTGTCTGCGAAGGAAGCTTGCCGCATCGAATGTGCGCGAGCCTGTTCGCAGCGTGAAATACTTCGTATCTACCGTGATGCCTGCCAGCAATGCCGTTGCCTCCAGCATGCTGAGATTAATCCGATTATGGATATATTGCAGCAGTTCCGTAACGAGCTCAGCCGTAGAAGATGCATAGGGCTCCAAATAAACGAGAACCGCGTCATTAATGAACTCTTCGCCTCGGCGATGATGATCGATAATGACGATCCGATCCGATTGGAGCAGGCGCGGCTCTTCTACCATAGAAGCTTTGTGCGTGTCACATACAACCAAAAGGCTTGCTTCCGTAATCATTTCGATAGCTTCCGCTCGAGAGATGAACCTTGACCATAGAATTTCATCCTTCTTCAAATAGTCCACTAGACGATCGATCGAAGGATTGCTCTCTTCCAGCACGATATAGGCTTCAATTCCAAGCATACGGCATGCGTTCAGCACGCCAATCGACGATCCAATCGAATCCGTATCTGGATTCTTGTGCCCCATAATGAACACAGCGTCACTCTGCTTAATGAAGTCTCGAAGCGCGTGCGCGATAACCCGTGCGCGAACCCGAGTCCGTTTCTCTACCGCGTTCGATTTACCGCCATAGAACGATAATCGTTGTCCCATGCGAACCGCTACCTGATCTCCGCCACGGCCAAGTGCAATATCCAAGCTTGACTGTGCCAGCTGACCCAGTTCTGGGATACTGTCCGCGCCAGCTGCAATGCCCATACTGAGTGTTACTGGAAGCTTATTATCAAGCGTCGTCTCCCGAACCTCGTCAAGAATGACGAATCTCGTCTGCTCCAGTGCCTTCAGTGTCTGCACATCCATAATCATGAAGTGTCGATCAGAGGACAGCCGCTTCATCAATACACCATGCTCGCCTGCCCAGGACGTAATCTGTCCATTTACACGCGCGAGCAGGGCAGCCCGCTGCTGGTCGTCCAGCCCTTGGGTCGATTCCTCCAAGTTATCCATAATGACGACTCCGACTGCTATCCGTTCTTCGTCATAACGTTTGCGCAAGCTCCACAGGTCAGTAATGTCCGTAAAGTAGACAACCCGCTCCTCCGGCACAATATCCGCATGTACGATGCGCCCACCGATGAACAGTTCAGCGGAGCGATCCTTTTCTTTTCCCATATGAAGCTGTGGGAAGATATCCGTCAATTCCTCTCCAACTAACCCATCCTGTCCGGTTAGCTGAGATACATAAGGATTATGCCATTCTATGACACGATCCTCACGATACAAAAGGATGCCATACGGCAAGTCGACGATGGCCTCTTCCCCAGCCCGCTTTACTCGCAATCCAAGCGTTGATAAATACGACTCCGTCTCTTCCCGGAATTTACGTTCTGCCGTGAACGATGCCATAGCGAGCGCTGCAATACTGATCCATGCCAATACCCCGACTCCCCAGTTATACCAGGTCAGCACTAAGCTCATGGCGATCAATACAACGAATGTCCAGCTTGTATGCTTCGTATACCAACGTTGAAACAATAGTTTAGGCATGCCTTCTCACCCTATACTTTTGGTTTGGATAGGTACTTCCGCATCGGAAGGACGAGATCCACCAATCCTACAATTCGAAGTAGTGAATAGAGCAGCGGAATGAACAATGCAGCTACTGTAATGACGATCGGCAGCACCTTGCCCCATTTCTTCATGTGCGCAAAGAAGAAGAGAAAGGCAATCCCCTGCACTACGAATGCCAACTGCAAGAGCGGCGCCAAGTTCAATACAATCATCGTTAAGAAGCTGTCCGTTGACTTCGGGCCAACAAGGTCAAGAATCACAACGATGAAATAGTACACGACAAGAGACTTCGGAAGCATCCATTGGTGTACAGGTTTCATCTTCTGCACATCATGTCCTTGCGCGGTTAATAGACGGCGGCTGATAGCGTACGTAATCGTACCCATATACAGCGCACTCACAATCATCATAAATGGAACCATCTTGCTCATGAGAAGCGCAAATTGCTGTTTCATTTCTGCTGTCACTTGCGTCGGGAATAGTGCAGACTGCTCAACACCGACCATCCCGTAGTTCAGCATCTCAATCACAAATTCATACACATTGAAGTCTAGTACCCACTTCGCCACGACGAAGAGGACAAGGGACTCAACGAGAAATGTTACAGTTCCAGCAACGAACACGTTGAGTGCAGGCTTCCTACTTTTAAACATGTGGCCAATGACAATGCCCGGAATAATAAAGTACAAGGCGGTTACAGCAACAATCATGCCTGCCTTCCCCATTAACAAGTAGACGACGGCAAGCACGGCAGCAGTGATGAGAGCGAATCTCTGCTTTGATTGCGTTGCATACAGCATCACAAATGGAACCGCCATAAAACTCATCGTCAACACCTGTATCGGCTGCAATATGGATAATAACAATACGAGCGCTACAATCGCCCATAATAAAGACGATGACCAGCGGTTTTTCAATACGTTCACCTCTTGCGCATTCAATCTTTTTCCCCCGGAAAGAAACCCAGAGACCGCTTATTCCGCGGGTATATCCCTATATCTTCCATATTTCTGAAAAGGGCGTCATTTTCATTATACCATAATTACTTCACATCCATAGCTTTGGTGACGAACTGCTCGCAATATTCGATAATTTGACTACGCCTCACGATGCCAATAAAACGGTTCATATCATCAACCACTGGGACAAAGTTCTGCACCTTGGCCAAATTAATAAGATCCTCCATATTGGAGTCAATTCGTACTGATTTATTATGCATATTCAGCGAAACTTCTTTCAGCAAGGATTTTGAAGCGTTCTCAAACGTAATCGCGCCATTGGAATTTTTCATGTGCCATAACAGGTCTCCTTCGGTAACCGTCCCTACATATTCCCCTTCATCATTCAAAATCGGAACAGCCGTGTACCGATGATATTCCATTCGTTCGAGTGTTTGTCTCAATGTTGTATTCAATGTAAGACTAACAACCTCATGTTTCGGTGTTAAGAAAAAAGCAATGTTCATCCGTTAGGTCTCCTCCTCAAACGACTCCAGCGACGAGATGATCGCTGTAACTCCCTAACAATAAATTAACACATTTAGGCATACAAAAACAAAAAGCCAGTCGTAAAAAATACGACTGACTTTCCGGTTTTTATTCCATTAATCTTCTTTCACTTGGCGTGGTTCCATTAGATTTTCTTTGCTCGTCTTCGGATCCAGCCAGTTGTCTAGCAGAGTCTTAATATAATCCAGATCCTCATCCTTCACCATGTAGTACCAGCCGTTGCCAATCATCTTGCCGTCACCATGCAGCATATAGCTGCTAATGCTTGGCATTCCGTCATTCATGAATATTGTCTTGGCCAAATCAATCATATACTTCGGTCGCATATCCGTTGTAAAATTCTCACCCATAATTTCAATAAGCTCTGGAATGCGTCCGATTTTGTCCATTTCAATGGTACGCTGCATAACCGCGTTCAAGAATATGCGGTGACGCATCGTACGGTTCATATCCGAATCCTCACGGTAACGTACGAAGTACAATGCTTCTTGACCATCATAGATCGGCTTGTTCGGCTCTATGCGGAACTTCTCATGATCGGGATCCTTGTTGACGATCGCCTTCGTAATTGGGAGTTTAACGCCATCTAATGCATTGACGACATCCTTCAATCCCTCGAAGTTAATTGTCGCATAATGGTCAACTTTATGCTTGAGCAGATTATCTACCGACTCCATGCTCATCTTCGCACCGCCATAGGCATAAGCGTGATTGAGCTTCGTTTCAAATCCCTTGCCGATGATTTCCGTATACGTATCACGTGGAATCGACAGCAGCAATACTTTGTTATCTTGTGGTCGAACTACAGAATATATAATCGTATCAGAACGTCCAATTTCCTTGCCTCGCTGGTCAACCCCCAGCAGTAGTACCGAGAATGGCTCCGTCACTTTGCGAATAATTTCTTCTTTGCCTTCAATTGGCTTATATGACTTATCAAACGACTCTTCAACATGTCCGGATAAGAACATATCGAAGGCCAGAACCGCTAGCTGCTTTCGGAATATAAATCCGCTAAGACCAACAATCGCGATGATTGCCAGGGCGATTCCCCATTTTTTATATTTATTTTTTTTCATTCGTAATCCTCTTCTTCCTTTATGTGATGCAATCATATCCAAAATCCATTTACTAACCGATAGTTCTTATTTCATACATATAAGAAGCATTTTTGTTGCCTTCCATACTGTTTCAGTATAGCTCTTAGGCATTTTCCGCATTGACCAGATGAAAAACATTATGCTGCGCATGGCTATCTGCGTCAATCTGATTTCCCTTACGCATATGGTGTTTCAATTTTCCTCATGTGTGTAAGCTTCGGTTCGCTCTAATTCGAAATTGGCAGCACATCACACCTGCTTCACTTCTCAAAGATACCTGCCCCGGTGCGAACGGCACGAATTTCCTATACTAGCAGTACCTATTCCCCTAGAAAGATTCGCATGGTGATTTTTCAAAAAAGACCAGCCATGCTAGCTGCTCATCGTTTTACTTCTCATTTATTCGAATCGTAATAATTGCGGCTTTTGATCATGCGATCGTGCACTTACTCTATTCGTTGAACATGAGCTTCACACCGCTTAGTACCTGCCTAGAACAGTATGTGACGATGAATGTAAAAGACATGCTCACATTCAACACTGAACAGCTTCACAACCCATATTGGAATATCCACGTTCCCTTATGGTTAAGCTGTATCAGATATAGGATGAGCATGCTCGGTCGATTTTATCTGTTTGTAACGACCGGTAATCAGAACCCTCTTTGACAAATTTCTTTGATGATTATGCATGAAACAATATTTTTATTTTACATGCAAACGATCAAAAAGGAAAATACAGATTTCATGATCCGGATCACTATTTTGACAGAAGTACCAAAAAACCGCCCATTTTTGGGCGGTTTTCACACAGGATATGGAATAATGATCATCCGAACCAGCTCTTTACCCATCGTACAACATCTAACGTTAATGGAATGAGTCCAAACCCATGATTGCCTATAGCGACGACACCATACGCATATTGACCGATAGCGACGACTCCTAATGCCACGTTGCTAATTACAACAACACCGATGGATAAGACACTACTCACGGCCACAGCGCCAATGGACAGCCAATCACTAACCGCAATCGCCCCTACCGAAAATAAATCACTGAATGCAATGGCACCCACTGCTGCCAGCAGTCCTAAGGATATGGCACCAAATGCAAACAGACCAACACTTATCATTCCTCCAGCGATGAGACCAATTGCGATATCCCCAATCGCGATAAGGCCAATTGCGACCTTACTGTGTCGGCCTACTCGGCTAGCGCCACTGCTCCGGATGCTAATGATCGGAAGCTGTGGGGATGGCCATTGATAGTCGATTTCTTGTCCCTGCCAACGTTTACTGAATCGTTCGTGCCATCTCATGATCTAAACCTCCGTACCGAATCCATTTTCATCCTTCTCCTGCTATCCATTGTATCACTGCAGCCATATGAAGGAATCCGCCTCGAGACGGAACCCCCCATCCAACTGCAGCAGCATTTATTCATTTGCGAACCACAGATTGAATGGGATACAGGCATGGTAAATTAGAAGAAAGGATGGGTTACTGTATTAGCCGGTACAAGTAAAGAAATGATATGTTCTATACTTGTACATGATGAATCCTATGCAACAGGAGGAGGTAGCATGAACAAATGGTTGAAGATATCGTTGTATTTTCTTAGGGGAATCGTGCTATTGGCAGATGCGGGGAAAGTAAGAGTTAACAGGCTCGATTGTAGCCCCTGCTTCCCTTCAATCCGTAGAGGAGCTTCATCCCTCTCTAGGCCATGTCAACCGCACGGGTATCATTCCACTGTATTGGAAAGCCATGTGGCAGAAGGAATTATTCCAGTTATGATTACATATTTGATCAGAAATCCATAAGATCAGCAATTCAAAAATCGAACACGATGTGAGATAACGAAAACGCCCTCTGTCGATAAATTAAAAAAGACAATAAAAAAGACAGCTGATATCATATCAGCTGTCTTCTGCACCATCATTACTCCGTAGTGTACGGAAGCAATGCTACTTGGCGAGCGCGTTTTACAGCGATCGTCAAAGCACGTTGGTACTTCGCGCTTGTACCTGTTACACGGCGTGGCAAGATTTTGCCGCGCTCGCTGATGAATTTCTTCAACAGGTCGATGTCTTTATAATCAATGTGAGTGATTTTGTTCACTGTGAAGAAGCACACTTTACGGCGCTTGTTACGACCTCTACGGCCACCGAATTTACGGCCTTCGCGTTCGCCGCCTTCATTTTGCTTAAAGCTCATTCATGTCAGTCCTTTCCGTTCTAGAATGGCAAATCATCATCGGAAATGTCGATAGGTCTACCGTCATCAGAGAAAGGATCTGCTGCTGCTTGTCCGCGAGAATTGGAATTCCCACCACGTGCTGGAGCATTGTTGTATTGCGGTGCTGGTGCACCGTAATTGCCGCCGCCCATATCATCACGTGTTCCCCCGTTATCACGGTTCGATTCCAAGAAACGCACATTATCAGCAATAATTTCAGTCACGTATACACGTTTACCTTCGTTATTGTCATAGTTGCGCACTTGAATGCGTCCTTCTACTGCTGTAAGCCGACCCTTGCGCAAATAATTTGCACATGTCTCAGCTAGCTGCCGCCAAGTAACGACTGGAATAAAGTCCGCTTCACGCTCCCCACCCTGACTCGAGAACGGTCGATCAACCGCTAACGTGAACTGCGTTACTGCCACTCCAGATGAAGTGTAGCGCAATTCTGGGTCCCGTGTAAGACGTCCTATCAATATCACGCGATTCAACATGCTATCCCCTCCTTCGACGTATCCTTTACGAACTTACGATAGTTTTGGCTATTAAGCCACGTCGCTAACGACAAGATGACGGATGATTTCGTCAGAAATCTTAAGTTGACGATCCAACTCCGCTACTACTGCAGGTTCTGCAGTAAAGTTCACGAGAACGTACACGCCATCGCGGAACTTCTTGATTTCGTAAGCAAGACGACGCTTACCCATCACATCGTGCTTCGTAATTTCTCCACCGCCGTTAGAGATAACGCCTTGGAATTTGTCGACTGTTGTTTGAACAGCTTCTTGCTCTACGTCAGGACGAATGATGTACATCAATTCGTATTTGCGCATTTCACGTTCACCTCCTTATGGACTTCAGGCCTCTGATCTTGTCAGAAGCAAGGAGCGAGAAAACTCGCACTAAACTAGTGTACCAAAATGAAGGATGACATGCAAGTGCATCTTCGTGTCCGCATACAAGCACTTTTCTCCATTCATTAAGGGATACCCCTGCGCACACACTACATAGGCAAGCGATCTCGTTACGCTTCTGCATCTATACAACATGCTCTCAGGAGGTTACACAATGGGCGAGAAAACAGAATTCGAACCGGGAGACAAAGCACCCAATGATGCCATTTATATGGAAGTCGGTGAAAGAAGCTTCCATACCGAAATTCAAGATCCAAAACAAATTAAGTTGAAGAAGGGTGATACATTCCCTGAAACAACGAACAAAGACCGAAAGTGGAAGAAAAAGCGCCATGCTTTGACGCACTGATCCAAGTCGTTTCACTTTTTTTATTATCCGTGTATAGAAACGTGATAATGAGCCATATTAACAACTGACGGTGCGAAGCGAGGTGTGG
>NZ_MAIS01000049.1:0-45651 GCF_001680695.1 Paenibacillus sp. KS1
AATAGCTGTCGAGACTTTCTCGACAGCCTGGCTGTCGGTATCCGACAGCTTTTCCCACTCTTTATACGTAATCCATTATTCCCTTTTCTTTGTAACGATTTTCAAGGTACCGTAAATGAACAATCCTCGAACATAACTTTAAAGCTGTACGCACAATTACAATTGTCTAATCTCGTACGATAACATCATCATATACATCACAACGTTATGACTTGGCCATCTTCCGGAACGAGGATTTGATCCGCAATCCCTTTCTCTTGAGCATAACTACGCAACTCCTGCCTCGACAGCAAGCAGTGATTCACCGCCTCCATATGCGATGAAATGATGATAGATTCCGGCGATGCCTGATGTGTCCGATAAATATCTTCCTTAGTCATGAGGATTGGGCCACCGATAAGGAATTGAGCTGCACCTCCGTTAACAACAATGGCCTCCGGGCGATGCTGCTGGATCGCAGCGTCCACCTCATCGCACCAGATCGTATCTCCCGCGACATACAAGGTCTTCTCTCCCGAATGTGACAGAACGAAGCCGGATACCCTGCCCATCCGCTCTCCAATTTCTCCTGTGCCATGCCGGCCAGCTGTGCGCTGCAAACGAACTCCTCCTACGGAGGTATGTTCATTCATCGCCTCGGCATGATGGAACCCCGCATCGCGAATAGCTTGAGTATCCTGCTCGTTTTGGGCAATAATGCGAATCTCTTTAGGCAATACCAATTTTGCCGTGTCGTCGAAATGATCAAGATGAAGATGCGTCACAATGACGGCATCCACTTGAATGATCTCATCAATAGGAGTCGACAGCTCAACAAGCGGATTGCGAAGCTCCGCATGCGGTGTATTTGGGAATGCTGGGTAAGTCCCCTTAGGGGCCAAAAATGGATCAACCAGCAGCCTCTGACCTCCGTACTCTATAATCATCGTAGCATTGCGAATCTGTGTAATGTTCATCCAACATTCCTCCTGT
This sequence comes from Paenibacillus sp. KS1, assembly GCF_001680695.1. Classification (NCBI taxonomy): domain Bacteria; kingdom Bacillati; phylum Bacillota; class Bacilli; order Caryophanales; family Paenibacillaceae; genus Paenibacillus; species Paenibacillus sp. KS1. The sequence goes on from NZ_MAIS01000049.1 coordinate 973, forward strand.
GGCAAGCGAGCCTCTTTTGCTCTTCCTATGAATAGGATAATATGATTGAAGATAGGAAGACATATACAGAATCAAGTGTTAGACGTCAAATACTTGATTAATGAAAGAGGTTGTTACGATGCTGGATTCTACGGATCAACGCATTATTGAGGAACTGTCCCGCAATGGACGAGTTTCGATGAAGGAACTGGGACAGAAGATTCATATGACAGGTCAAGCAACGGCGAATCGCATACAGAAGCTGGAAGACGAAGGCGTTATTGAACACTATACGATTCAATTGAATCAAGCCAAGGCTGGGTATCCCGTACAAGCATTTATTCAAATCTATACAAAGCAGCCGGATCATCGCCCATTCTTGTCCTTTGTCGAGACACAGCAGACCTATATTCTTCATAATTATAAAATTAGCGGTGAATGCTGCTATATGATGGAGTGCCGCTTTCCCTCCAATGAGGAACTAGATGCGTTCCTCGTGGAATTGAATCAATATGCAAATTACAAGCTGTCGATCGTCATTAAGAAAAACCCTTAAGTAGAATCTCACCAAACTCCAACCCATCATTTAACGTCAAACATTCTAACCTTCTTCCACCAATGCTGATAGTAACATAAAAAATACAGCCGTCTTTAAGACGGCCGTATTCTTTGTCCTTTTTATCAGACATGACAATGATTATTTACGGCTTATCGATGCCATTGAACTCGGCACGAAAGATTTCATCATGGGGATTAGTCGGGGTTCCTGCAAACTGAAGTATATTGACATTAGCACTCATGACATGCTTGCCGTCAAGCGTCCCCCCGCTTTGCGAACCGAATCCATGAATGCCCCCGCTATGGCCCCATACCGACTCTCCGTCCGCACGCTTCGTTACTTCATAAATACCCAAACCATACCGACCGATAGGGCTCTCCACACCATCCAGCATTTGTGTCATCGATTCTTTTGACAATAGCTTTCCGCCTAGCAGTGCACTGAAAAACGCATTCAGATCCTTGGCGGTTGAAATCATGTCGCCCGCTGCGTTCCCCCATGAAGGATTGAGCTCCGTGAAGTCGACGTATCCTTTGGCTCCCAATGTGATATATCCCCGTGCATGTGGATCTGGCAAAGAGGACAGCGTGCCTGGAACGGAGGTACTTTTCAACCCCAATTTTGCAATAATGCGTGCCTCGATATTTTCGCCGTACGTTTTACCCGTAACCTTCTGGATAATAACTCCCGCCAATACATAATTCGTATTGGAGTAGCTCCATCCCTTGCCGGGCTCGAACAGCGGCTTCTGTTCCAAGCCAAGCCGAATCAATTCATCCGCGGAATACGTTTGATAAGGCTTCTCTACTATGATCCGCTTTATGAAGTCTTCTGATGTATAATTGGCAATGCCGCTCGTATGATTCAGCAACTGCCGAATCGTAATGCTGCTTCCATCATATCCATTCCCTTGAACGACGCCCGGAAGCCACTTTTCCACGGAATCATCCAGACTCAATTTGTTCTCCTCCGCCAATTGAAGCATTACAGTTGCGACGAACGTTTTCGTAATGCTGCCAATACGGTAATGGAATTCCGGATCCATCTTACGATCACTATAAATACTTGCCTGGCCCGCCCCATACGACCACACCTGTCCATCCTTTACAACCTGTGCTAGGATACCGGGAACTTCCTTACGCTTCACAAGGTCATCCATCGTCTGTTGGATAAGTGAATGCTTCTCATTGGGTAGATGGTTTACTTGACTTTCTTGTGTCGAAGCCCAATTGTTTCTCACATCCTGTGCCCGAGCTGCCGAAGTATTCAGCAGCATGGATCCTGCAAGCAGCATAGAAAAACTCGCCAATAAGCATTTTCGAAATAACATAGAATCCTCTCCTCTTCTTTTCTTGTAGAATCGCGGCATACCTCATGCACTCGGTAGATTCAGAAGCTTAATGCCCGCGAATTAATCTCAATCTATCTGAAAAATGTCATATTTCGTAGTAACGAAATGTCACTTATGACAAATTACTAGGCAATATGCTCGCGCAAAGGGGCATGACATGGGGTTCATATGACAAAATGTCATGATATGACAAGCGCTGTATCATCCCGTTCTGCCGTTAAATTCTAGTAACATGGATGACGTAATCGCCTCTTGACTGTCGTCATAGTTGTTATCAATACATTGCAGAATCTATCGGGACTATGAAATGAGGTGCTAACATTGAATATAGCAATGCCGTGGACGAAGCAGCGGGCGTGGTACGATTGGGCGATTCTTGTCACTCGAATCTATTGGCTGTTCAGCGCGTCGGTCATCGTACTAGCGTTCCGTGAAGAGTTCCCTCACGCGATGTGGATGCTCTGTACGCTAGCCTTGTTCGTCTATCCTCTTCCATTGCTGCTGCGCTTCGGAAGACAATGGCACATGCTTGTGGAAATCTTGCTTGTCGGCGTTTTCAGTATTTGGATAAGTGCCTACTTGCCTTTAGCTTCTTGGCAATTTCTTATGGCTGCCTTTGTATTCGGCTTCTTAAGCAGCCGCAATTCGCTATGGTGGACCGCTCCCCTGGTTGTGATCTGTATTCCCTTTAGTCTCGGCATGGCCGTTAATTCAGCAATGGATGAGATTTTACTCCGATACCTGCCGAACAACGGGTTAGCCTACTTTCTAGGCTTTGCTTTTCAATTGCTGGCACTCACTCATAAGCAAAGTCTCATCATTCAAGAGCAGAATCGCGTGCTCGAGCATCATGTGACCCAAGTAGAGAGGCTTACCTTGATCGAGGAGCGGAGCAGGCTGTCCCACGAGCTCCACGATACAATCGGGCACACGTTAACATCCATCATTATGGGATTGGAATCGATACGTCCCGCCATTCCTGAATCACACGGCGATAGATATGGAGAAATAATAGTACGGGCTCGCAAAGGGCTCGATGATATACGTACACATCTGCATGATCTATCCCCCGATCAGATGGATGGAACCCTAAGCGAATCGATAAATCAGCTGTCGAACGACTTCTATACCTCGACAGGCATCAAGGTAAAATTCCGCGTGTTGGGAACAGAGTGCCCTGTAACGAAGCACGTCAGTCTCTGCCTGTACCGATGCTTGCAAGAAGCCCTGACAAATGCTGTACGTCACGGACAAGCCACCTCCATAGATATTTCGCTATATTACGATGAAGAATGGCTCCGTCTGCATATCGAAGACAATGGCCAAGGGATGGAGCAGGTACAATACGGCTATGGACTTTCGGGTATGAAAGATCGCCTGCTTGCATTGAGCGGGAATGTGTCTATTCATTCCATGCCTAGAGAAGGTACGGTAGTCGTATGTAAGGCACCTCTCATCATGCCAGCACCGAACGCTGCAGTGCGAGTTCTTATCGTAGACGATCGGGAATCGATTCTGCATAGCTTGCATGTGTTATTGACCAAGCACCCTGAATTCGAAGTGGTCGGGGCGGCCTCCAATGGGCGGGCAGCACTTGAACAGTGCGAGCGGTTCCATCCAGATCTAGTGCTTATGGATGTAAAAATGCCGAAAATGGACGGGATTACCGCCCTTCAAACGATGAAGCAGCGGTGGCCTGACTTAAAAATTGCATTTCTGACTACTTTTCCAGACGTCGGGCAAGCGATGACGGCCCTTAAGCATGGTGCCAACGGCTATATGCTGAAGTCCGTCCATCCTAAAGAACTGATTGAGGCCATTAAATTGATTAACAACGGCGGGACGTGGATCGCGGAAGGCATTGCGGAGCAAGTATTTGCAGGCATGAAGCAATCAAAGACGAGCAACATAGAAAATAGCGCGGGTCATTTTCAAGACAATCCATATGGACTTACACAGCGTGAACACCAAGTATTGCACCATCTATCATTGGGCCTTAGATACAAGTCAATCGCGAAAAAACTCTTCTTAAGTGAAGGCACTGTACGAAACTATTGTTCTATCCTCTATTCCAAGCTGAATGTAGGCAATCGGGAAGAGGCTGTATTAAAAGGAAAACAGGAGAATCTTTGCTAATGACCCCAGCAACGCGAATGAAGGAGCAATAATTGCCCCTTCTTATTTTACTGTTCGACCTCAACTGCACACCCTTTAGGGGTCAGTCCATTAATCGGGGATGATCGAGAACGCGGTTCGTCCCTGTTCTTCTACTCGTTGCACGGTTGTCAGTCTCTGATCGATCTTGGTAATATCCGTAATCCCTTGTTTGTTCTTCTCAATCGTTAACGATAAGATCATCCCTTGCAGCGTCTTCGGGTTCTTCTTCAATCTCGTTGTCAGGAAATTTCCTAGCGAAGAAGCCGCCACCCGGAGCCGAGTGCGACCGTACCTATCCTTCATTTTCTTGGAGATGACGGGATGAAGGACATGTGGGTGAGCGCCCAGCACAGCATTTACACCGTGTTGGAACAGCAATTGCATGAGCCTGCGCTGCCTTGCCGTCGGCGTTGTTCGATATTCCTGTCCGAAATGCAAACAGGCAATGACCAGATCTGCTTGCTCTCTCAACGCCTTGACATCAGCAAGCATCTTGCTCGGATTCAGGCGATTGACCTGCCACGCCTTCGGGACAGGGATTGAATTTGTACCCAGCGTATACGCAGCAATGCCTAGCTTGATTCCCTTTACAGGTATGATCATGGATGTTTGCGCATCTCTCCTTGAACGATAGGTACCCGTGTGCTTCAATTCATGGCGATCAAGAACATCAAGTGTTCGGGCTAGCCCCTTCCCGCCCCCATCCATGCAATGATTGTTTGCAGTCGAGAAGAAATCAAATCCTGATCGCTTCAGTGCAGGTGCCAATTCATCTGGACAGCTAAAGATCGGATACCGTGTGACAGGATGTCTTTGCTCCTTCCAACGATTGCTTCCCTTCTGTTTCAAGATGCCGTCATCATGCCAGGTTGCACCCGAGAATGTCGTCTCCAAATTGCCAATCGCAAAATCATGCTCCTGTATATAAGGAGCTACTTGTTCGAAAATCGGTTCAAATCGATAGCCGTCAGGCTGCTTCGCTGAGCCAATGATTTCACTCTTCATCAATATATCTCCTACCGCGGCAATCTTGATTACCGTCAAGACGCTCACTCCTTCCTGCCCATAGTTTATTCAGCTACCCAACAATGTGTAAAAAAAACGAACAATACGGGCAAGGTCCCAGTCAGACGAATAGGATAGGGTAAACACCTACAGGAGGAGGATCAGACTCCATGAAGAGAAAGGCGAGAAAGACAGCAGCTAAAACACGTTCTGTAGTCGAGCCAAAGGGACCAAAGTGGGAACATCACCTCGCATTGATGAAGGATCATGAACTGCGCGGGCATTTGCCAGAGACATTGAGGCTGGATAAGGATTCTTTATCATTCATGCTATCTCTGTATCCAACAATCTATGTGAAGCCGAATCAGGGCGCCTTCGGTGAAGGGGTCATGAAGGTAAGCAGGTCAATGGATTCCTCTGGATCAGAACAGTTCCATGTCCATCACGGAACGAAGCAGCATACTTTCCATTCGGAAGAACAATTATATCCCTTCATTCTGGCGAAGAAGACAAGCAAAAAATATATTGTGCAGCAGGGGATTGATTTGATGCAATGGGAAGATCGCCCCTTCGATCTGCGCATTATGGTCAGGAAGCAGGAGGACGATAGCTGGAAGAACGAAGGCATTCTCGGCCGTGTCGCCCAGCCTAACAAAATTGTGACAAATATTCGCAGCGGCGGAAGCTCCATGTCGATTGAGAAGTTATTATCCTCGCATACCAATTGGGTCAGTCTGCGCAATGTGAAAGAGCAATTAAATCGGATCAGTGCGCGTACAAGTGAAGTGATTGAGACCAAATATCCCGGAGTGAAGATGCTCGGTATTGATATCGGTATCGATCAACAATTAAAGCCATGGATCATCGAAGTGAATATGAAGCCAGAGAAAATATGCTGGGATTGCATCGAAAAACTCTACCAGGAAAGTGAATCCGTCTAACCTATGGAAAGCAAAAGAGAGCCGACATAACGTCGACTCTCTTTGCCATTCTACCAGCCAAAATCCAATGTCTTTCCCGTTTCAGCCAATGTCTTAATGTTGCTTAGTATCATCCACCAATGTCCCTTCGTACTCTCATAGGATGGATGTCCTTCCGTCCAGTTGTCATTGACCAATGTTAACCGTGTACAGCCGCCAACCTCGTCAATCGTGAAGGTAATTCGAGTCTCCAGCTCTGCATGATTCTCACGATAAGAGGGCCCTGGATGCTCTGTATAGCTCAACACTTTGTTCGGTTCATAGGCCAAAATGCGTCCATACACATGCAGCGTCTCGTCGCCTTCATTGCCTGGACCTACATATTCATAAGGAGCTCCAATTTCGAAGGTCGATTTCAGTACACAACCGAAGAAAATTTTACGCGTTCCTTCTGGAGACGTGAGCGAATTCCATACACTCTCAGGCGATGCTCCAATATAAAATTCATACTTTAATGCTTCCATTTACCTTCACTCCTTTGCAAAATGACTGACTGCTCGTTCCCAAACTAAGCAGCATTGCGGTGATTCCCATCTATTGCTACTATGATTATAGATATTGCCCGTAAACTTGTATTGTAAAAACACGACAGTCCACAGGAATTAAGCACATTGTAACGGTTGGCACATAACAGGGGCTTGCTCAATCAACAAGTCCATTGTCCTTCAATCTTGATTTCGGGAGTGATTCGCATCGTACTTATGCAGCCCACAATCCATAAGCCTAGCATGGGCATTTTGAACATGAAGCAAGGCGAACAGAAATTCACGCTTGCGCGCCATGTACCCTCTGACCCATTGCGTGATGTTATTAAGCACTTCTGGATCATTCGCTGGGATCTAACCGATCAGCCTCCATACGAACAAGGGATTGTTCCTAACCCTTGCGTTAATATGGTCATTGAGCATGGTCAAACGGCTATCTATGGAGTTGAACAGTACCGATATTCCCATCGTCTGGAGGGCAAGGGAAAGGTATTGGGCATCAAATTCAGGCCAGGAGGATTTTATCCGTTCGCAGGCCAGCCCATCTCTCAGATCACAGGCCGTTCACTGCGTCTTGAAGATGTGTTCCAAGCTGATGCACGTCAACTTGAACAGGCTGTTCTATCCGAGGACGAGGATGAGGATATGGCCGCGGCAGCAGAAGCCTTCTTCCTAGCGCATCTTCCCGCTAGAGACAACAACGTGGCTTATCTCAATCGCATCATTGACCGTATTCAGGGCGATCGCCATATTACGAAGGTCGATCATGTATGTGAACAATTTGAGGTGAATAAGCGCAAGCTGCAAAGACTGTTCCAGCAATATGTGGGTGTGACGCCTAAATGGGTCATTCGACTGTATCGATTGCACGATGCCGCAGAAACAATCGACTACGGTTCCTATCAAGATTTGACGAGACTATCCATAGATCTTGGCTACTATGATCAATCCCACTTCATCAAGGATTTCAAGGGTATCATCGGCGCTACCCCAGAGGAATATACGAAGCGTGTTCTCCACGCAACATAGGAAAAGGCCGGATCCCCTCTCTGTATGGGTCTCCGGCCTTCTGTTATTGATTTATGATTCCAATGATTTCATTCCTGCTTCTAGCTTTTGTTATCCAGCTACATATCCTCTACTATCAAATGAACCGGGCAATGATCACTGCCCAAGATATCCGAGTCAATACGAGCATCTACCAAGAAATCGTTCAATCTCGAAGATACGAGGAAGTAATCAATGCGCCACCCGATATTCCGTTCACGCACCTTCGGCATGTACGACCACCAGCTGTACGCGTCCGCCCGATCCGGATAGAAATGCCGGAACGTATCTGTGAAGCCTGCGTTTTGTAAGATGGTCATCTTCTCCCGCTCTTCTGCTGTGAATCCGGAATTGCCCTGGTTTGACTTCGGATTCTTCAAATCGATCTCTTGATGAGCAACGTTCAAGTCGCCACATACGATGACCGGCTTGCACGCATCCAGCTGCTGCAAATAGCCGCGGAATCGCTCTTCCCACTCCAGTCGTTCTTCCAGACGGGAGAGATCACGCTTCGAGTTCGGCGTGTACACATTGACTAAGAAGAAAGATTCGAATTCAAGTGTAATGATGCGGCCTTCCGGCTCCTCATTCTCCTCGATGCCATAGCGAACCGTCAGAGGCTTCTTCTTCGTAAATACAGCCGTGCCGGAATATCCCTTCTTGAGCGCATAATTCCAATACTGCGAATATTCCTCCCCAAGATCAAGCTCAATCTGCCCTTCCTGCAGCTTCGTCTCTTGGACACAGAAAATATCTGCGTCCATCTCTTGAAAGTAGTCCATAAAACCTTTATTCACGCAAGCGCGCAACCCGTTCACGTTCCAGGATATAAGCTTCATCTTCTATATCTCCTTGCTTAGCTATCAATAGTTTAGATGGTACTATACTATGTAGTGTACCATAATCTAGTACGGCCCGTAGACCAATCAAGTAAGAGTATATTGGAGTAAATTACCACAACCCTCTGCCCAATAACAAATTCTATAATACTATTTTTCTATATTGAACCTCTTTTAATAGGCCAAAATACCCATGTTTAAACTATGAATCGTGAGTTAAAATAGTCACTAACCTTAATGGCAACATATGGGTCATATTACTTTTATAAGGGGGTCTGAATTCAGATCGTTTGCATCATTGATAGAGCGCAGGCACAGCACTAACCATTTCAAAAGGGAGGTTGCAGCTTGAAATTACATACGATACGTAGAAAATTAGCGGGAATCCTTAGCATCGCCATGGTAGCCGCCATGCTATTCCCAGCCTCATCACACACTTATGCGCAAGAAATTACTTCGAAAGAACAGGTTATACCAAAGGTCAATTCCAACCTGTCTCCACAGCTCCAACTTCCTGGCCAACCCGAATCACCAACCAAAACAGGCAACAACTTTGTTCCTCAGTCCGACAGCAATAAGCCGATAACCGTCATCGTCGAATTAAACACAGAACCCCTAGCCTTATCCCAAGCGGAGCAAGGGCAAAGCTTTGCTCCTTCCGCTGACGATCAAGAAAAGAAAATTAAACTCGAGCAAAACACCTTTAAATTGCAAGCCCGGATAAACTCGAAAGCGGTAATCCGCCATGAATATACGGCCGCACTCAATGGATATTCCGTGAGCATTCCAGCTAATGAAGTGGATCGCTTAGCGAAGCTTCCTAACGTAAAAGCCATCTATCCAAACTTGGAATATAATATACCTGTTGACGACGGGAGTGTATTCAAGCCACTCATGGATGTAAGCGCCCCCTATATTGGTACGAATGTATTATGGGACATCGGCGTCACGGGTGCTGGCATTAAGGTTGGAGTGTTAGACACAGGTGTCGATTATAACCATCCTAGCTTAAAGGATGCCTTTAAGGGCGGTTGGGACCTCGTAGATAACGACAAGGATCCGATGGAAACCCGCCCTGATCCGACGAAGCTACCTAGAGCGGACGGAAAGGAATACCATACAACACATGGAACCCATGTAGCAGGCACGATTGTGGGTCGTGGCAACCCTAACAACCCGAACGGAAAGACTGGATGGGTCAGAGGCATCGCTCCTGGAGCTGACTTATATGCATACCGGGTACTGGGACCATACGGCAGTGGATATACAGAGAATATTATTGCTGGTATTGATCGAGCAATTAAAGATAAGATGGACGTCATCAACCTGTCGCTCGGCGGAACATTCAACAACGCTTATACGGCTGATTCAGTTGCCGTCAACAATGCAGTACGTGCGGGTGTAACCGTTGTAATGGCAGCAGGCAACGAAGGTCCTAATCTTGGAACGCTTGGCTCACCTGGCGGAGCTCACCTTCCAATATCCGTAGGAGCTTCTACAACTCCGATGATTACGCCTTTCTTCAAGGCTCCAGGTATTCAACAATTGCTGTATGCCCAACTGCCTGCATACGCTCCAGAAATCACGAATAAGGGCACATCATTCGAGGCGGTATATGCCAACTTCGGCAAGCCTGAAGACTACAAATATATCAACGCATCCGGCAAGCTGGTGCTCGTCTCGCGCGGCGGCGATATTAGTTTCCGGGACAAAGCAATAAACGCAGCCAATGCTGGAGCTGCAGCGCTCATCATTTTCAACAACAAGCCGGGTGAGCTGGGGGCAACGCTTGGAGAAGGAGGTCAATACGTTCCTACCTACACCCTCTCCCAAGCTTCGGGTCAAGCACTAAAGAAGAACATTGATAAAGGGATAACCTCGGTTACCTTTGATACCGTTCCAGAGGAGGATCTATTAGCGGACTTCAGCTCCCGCGGGCCTCTTCTTCCGGACTATATGATTAAACCAGACATCACTGCTCCAGGTGTTGCGATACGTTCTTCCGTACCAGCGTGGGATGGAGACTATGCGTCGAAAGGCTATGAAGCTAATAATGGAACAAGTATGGCCGCCCCACACATCGCTGGCGCCGCTGCCCTGCTGCTGGAGAAGTATCATCACAAGATAGAAACAGACGAACTGAAAGCTCTCTTGATGAATAACGCTAAAACCATAGAAGACCGCGATCATAAATTATACTCCGTAACCGAACAGGGCGCTGGACGAGTGGATCTCAATCAAGTTATTCAAGCTACAGCCATTGCTCTCGTTGAAGCAACAACCAATGCAACAAGCGATGGCCAAAGTATCCCGTATGAGACAGGAAGTGTATCTTTTGGATTGGTTCCAGCAGGCACCCACTCCAAAGAAATTGTCGTTAAGGATATTGCAAATACGGATCAAACCTATACAATCAGCAGCTCCTGGAGCGGAACAAGCAAAGGTATCAACCTGCAGTTCACCTCGAATACGGTAACTGTACCTGCAAATGGTTCAGGAAGCCTACGGGTTAAGGTAACGGTTCCAGAAAATACTACCGGCAGCTATGAAGGCAGCATCACCTTAACTGAGCAAACAACCCATCACCAGCTGCACCTTCCTGTAAGCCTGTTTGTTGGGGATAACTATGGAATTGCACCAGTTACAAACCTTAAAATGGAGCCTATGTATTTATCACCAGGCGGCAAATCTTCTCCTGCTCAGACAGCAAAAGCTTATTTCGATGTAACCACAGAGCTGGATGATTTCAAGATTTCAGTAACAGACGCGGTATATGGAACATACATGGGCGATTTTTATGACAGCCAAGGCATGCTTCACAAGCCGAGTATCTATGGATATCAGAATTGGAATGGGACGGTATGGAAAGACGGAAAAGCTGTCTCCTTGCCGAATGGGCGGTACGAGTTCGCTCCAATTATCAACGGTAAGAAGTTCGAAGACCAGAAATCATTTTTTGTTATTGATCGTGAAGCACCAGAATTTACTCTGGATGATCCCTCTCTTATTAGGAACCAAACAAATCCAGGCACGGGTATTATCCGTGGGAAAATTACGAAGGACTTATTCATTGATTTATTCCCTAACGAGTTTAATGAATATATTTTCACAGCTGCATTAGATGGATCAGGCAAGCAGCATGACGGCGTTATTAACAAGGACGGAACATTTACAATTGAGGTTCCGTTGAAACCAGGCAACAATGATTTCTATCTATTCGTGTATGACGCTGCATTAAACGGTTCTATAGCTCCTGCCGAACATATCGTGTTCGACAATAAAGATATCGTCTATGCGGGAAGCAGCAGATCTAAAGTGCCGACTAGAAACCTATTTGACGTTAAGGTTAATTATTCTGTTGCAGAAGCTGTATACTCTGCTTCATTCAGTCTTACTTATGACAGCCAGGTAACGTTGCTGGGTGTGGAACCAAGTGTTACGATGGCTACTTATCAAGATAAGCACTATCCAGGTACGCCTCTGATCATTAAAGAGGATAGAGTTGAAGAACCTGGAGGCAAGATCAGATTGAATTACAGCGTCAGCCTAAGCGGCGGTGCGTCTGAGAAAGAGGGCGATATTGCAACGCTCGTCTTCTCTGGCAATCAAGAAGGAACTTATGAGTTTAACCTTGAAAATGTGCAGCTGTATAATGAGAACAACGAATTAATTCCAATAGACAAGGTCTTATCTTCTAAGATAGAAATCGCCAATCCATCCGAGCCGAATCCAGGGCCAGGGCCGGATCCAGGACCAGATCCAAGTCCAGGGCCAGCTCCGACTCCAGGGCCAACGCCGCCAGTTTCATCTTCTTTATCAGGGGGTTCTGCATCTTCAACTGCGCCTGTTCAGGTTCCATCAGGCAAGAAATTGAAGGCGGGATTACTGACAGAGACGAAGAAGGATAGTACGGTAAACGCAGTATTCGCGATAAATGCAGATGCTGTGAAAAAGCAGCTACAGGACAAGGATGCCAAGCAGGTCTCACTCGAAATCAGCGACTTACACACGAAAGATTATGGTGAGGTCGTATTAACACTGGACAAGTCGACTGCGAAGCAGCTGCAGGATTCAGGCAAGGACTTGCTTCTATCTGGAACTGATTTTGACATTGTCATTCCGAATAAATCGGTAGCTGATCTTATCGGCTCAAACGGACTTGAGCTTGTGCTTTCCCTGTCTGACCACAAGGATAAAGGGTTCGCAAAAGAGCGTGGCGAAGCTACCTACACCTCTCCAAAGCTCACCATCCGCGGCCCTAAAGATGCGAAGAGTGTGACGCTTGGAATTACACTCAAGCTGACAGATGGCGAAGGATATTCGCAGGGCAGGTGTCTATTCACTCGCGCAAGATACGGCTAACTCTTGGAAATACACATTGGCAGGAACACAAGCGGCCGACAAAAAATCGGTCACGTTCGAAGCAACTCAATACGGTACCTATACCATCGCAGAGCATGTAAGGCCATTTAGCGATATTGCTGTACATTGGGCGAAGGATGAAATCGAAGTGATCGCCGCCCATGACCTGCTGCATGGTAAAGACAGCTTAGACACGTTCAAACCGAACGATGTCATTACTCAGGCTGAATTCGTCTCCTTGCTTGATCGCTTGACGAACAGCGGCAAGACATGGGAGCAGCGAATTGCTGAGCCTGGGGCACGGAATCCAATTACGCGTGAGAAGCTGGTCGTCTTGCTGGCGCAAGCACTGCAGGCCGATCTCTCCCAAGTGAATGCATCACTTGGATTCAAGGATGAGGCCCGTATTTCACAAGATGCGAAGGCTGCCGTTGCATATGCAGTCAGCAAAGGGCTCATCAGAGGTTCTGATGACAATACGTTCAATCCGACTGGAACTTCCACTCGTGCACAAGCAGCTATCATTTTGTATCGTGTACTGAATCAGAAGTAAGCTTAGCGGTCCAAACTCAAGAAGCAGAATCCCTACGTTCTAGCGAAGGATTCTGCTTCTTTTTTATCAGGTTATGTTACCTCTACTGAAGCTCATTAAGCATGATAGTCTCGGAAAACAGCCGCTGAACCTGGTTCCAAAATTCATTTACCGAGGCAGCCATATCCGAAATGTACTGCCCTCGCCTATTCGGCTAACAACGTCTATCGTTCCACCATGTGCTTCAACAATTGATTTCGTAATAGCTAGACCTAGTCCTGAACCACCGCTTTTGCGATTCCGCGAAGACTCACTGCGATAGAATCGATCGAACAGATAAGGAAGATGCTCAGGTGCAATACCCACCCCATTGTCAGAGACGGATAGCTGAACTCCATTCTCCTTATTCATACCCTCGACGTGAATGTGCCCTAGTTCTTCATCGGTATGTTGAACCGCATTATGCACCAGATTGAGCACGACCTGCTTCATCTTATCGGGATCTTGCTTGCATAACAGATGAGGCTCTAGCATAATCGACACCGTTCTCTTCCCTGCCAGCATTGATAACTGCGGTTCCATGCTGCGAATGATTCCATCGAGAGATCCTTCAACCAGTTCAATGGAAGGCGCCCCATCTCGATCCAGCTTCGCCAGTAGAAGCAAATCATGAATCAGCTTACTTAGTCGCTCCGACTCGCTATGCATGCTGGTTAACGCCTTATGCAGCTGTTCGGGATGCTGGGCGGCCCCGCGAAGCAGAACCTCTAGAAATCCATGGATCGAAGTCAACGGTGTACGAAGCTCATGAGATGCATCGGCAACGAAGCGTCGCATCTGCTCCTTCATCTCCCGTTCCGCGTCGAAGGAAGTCTCTAGCCTCTCCAGCATGCTATTGAAGGAATCGGCTAGACGATCCACCTCAGATTGTCCCTGCGCGGTGGAGAAGCGCCGATCCAGATTGCCTGCATCGATTTGTTCAGCTGTACTCACCATTGCAGACAGCGGTCGAAGCGTCCTTCGGATGACTGGAAGCAGCACAATTACCCCTAGTAACATCGCTACAGTCGCTATCATGAGGAAAGTAAGCGTCTGCCCCATGAGCAAGTCGTTGAGTGGAGACGTTGGCGTACTAATCTGCACCGTCCCTATTTCCCTGCCAGGAGCTGATAAGACGGGATGCAGTACAACCAACTGTTCATTTCCGTTCGAATCATTTGCAATGTGGTAGGATGGACTGCCCAGAGGGGCCCTTCTTGCCTTCTCATATTCCTCAGCATTCAATTGTACGGTGGCAAGTTCACCTTGCCCATTCGGCAGTGAATGATAGTTCCCTGCTTGATCAATGAAGGCCACATGGGTATCCGGCATAAGCAGCATCGGCATCGAGGGTTCGGCGACACGCTGTCCCGACTGTTCAAGCTGACGATGATACTGTCCCACCCGCTTCCAGACGAATCCAGGAATGCTCATGACATGACTTTGAAGACTCGCTGCTTTATTCTGATACACAACCTCGCGCATAAATATATACTGCAGCATGCCGACGATCACCAGCAGGATAGCAATGACAAGCAAAGAGCGATACAGCAATTGGGTACGTAATGAATACAAATTTACGATTCTCTCAAGACCGGAACGCCATCGATTCCTCATGGGATATCTACCCGATAACCAGCTCCACGCAGCGTTCGAATTAACTGATGTTCCTTGTCGTTCAACTTTTCCCGCAAAGAGCGAATATACACCTCGACAATATTGTCCTCTCCCCCAAAGTCATAACCCCATACCCGATCCAAGATAACAGACTTGCTCAACACCACGCCACGATTCAGCACGAGGAACTTGAGCAGATCATACTCCGTTGGCGAGAGCGCCAGCACATTTCCGCTATACTTCATTTCCTTGCGCTTGTCATCGATCACAAATGGCCCTACCTGCACATCCCCGAACATCGTCGGGAACTGATTGCGAATCCGCGCTTGGATTCGTGCCAATAGCTCAGCGAAGCTGAATGGCTTGACCATGTAATCGTCTGCCCCCAGATTCAAGCCCTTCACACGGTCATCCACCTCATCCTTCGCCGTAAGCATAATAACCGCCACATCTTCTGACTTCTTCAGCATACGGCACACTTCATACCCATCCATCCCCGGCATCATCACATCCAATATAACGACATGAGGCTGGAACTCGGTAAATCGGGCTACGGCAGTAACGCCGTCCTGTGCAGCCTGCACATCAAACCCCTCATTTACCAATCCCAGCTCAAGAAATTGTAAAATATTCGGTTCATCATCTACGATGAGAATTCGAATCCCTCTGCTCCGATACATCCACGCCTCTCCCTCACTGCTGCGATATATTCCCTGTTCCTTCTATTATCCTATTATTAGCTGAAATGCAGCTGAGCGTTCGCTTAAAATTTATTGAGGCTGCGCGAATGCATGGAGTCCATTCACTACTACGATAAATCGATCAAGTGAATTTAGCGAATATCCTTCTGGATGTTCCTATACCATTCGATCGTTTCGTCTATTCCTGCCGACAAACTATACTGAGGCTGCCATCGCAATTCCTGCTTCAAACGCCCAGCATGAGCGCCAACATACAAGGGTCCATCTACGGGATCAGGGAGTGCCCCGAATCGAAGCAAACGTTCACGCCCCAACTTCTTGGCAATCATCAGGGCGATCTGCTTCACCTGAACCGGCTTCCCTGAACCGATATTCAATGCGCCCTCCACCTTGCTGAAGAGAAAAGAAACCAGCGCATCCGCCACATCCTTAACAAACAGAAAGTCTCGATACTGCTTGCCTAGTGAGCAAGCCGCCTCTCGTCCTTCCAGCAGTGAACGAATGATGGAGGATACGAGACGGTTCCCTTGCTCATAAGGGCCATATAAATGAAAAATACGTGCCCAGCCGCTGCTTATCCCCCGTTGTTCCGTATAAGACTCCAGCCAAGCACGCAGCGAGTTTTTGCATACCGCATATAAAGTCTTCTCCGATAATGAAGAATTGACCTCTGACAATAATCCCGGCGTCCATTCATATTCAGCACAAGAGCCAGCAACGATTAATCTTTGTCCTCCACTTTGAATAAAATGATCAATAAGCGTCTTGCTGGATTGCATCCAGTTATAGTTGCTCAGAGAAGTATAGCATTGCGGCGGAATAGCATCCCAGGCAAGGTGAATAAGGTGTGTCGGTCTTACCTGTTCGATAAGGGCCTTCACTTCTTCCTCATCCCATAAATCTATCTGGTGCCACGTACAGAAGAAATCTGCTCTATGCGCTCTCCGATATATAGCATGGACATCGTACCCTTTCTGGAGCAGGATCTGAACGACGAAGCCGCCGATCCACCCACTGCCGCCCGTAACCAGTATTTTATCCATCCTTCACACCACTTCAATCTCTGGAACAAGGATGACGAACTTACCGCCCCATTCTCGGATATAAGCGCACTGCTCCATAATCTCTTCTTTCAAATTCCAAGCCAGTATAAGCACATAATCTGGACGCACTCGCTTCAGCTCCTCGGGACTGCGAATAGGAATTCGCGAACCAGGCAAATACAGCCCCTGCTTATATGGATTCTGATCCACAGTAAATGGAAGCCATGCCGTGTGGAACCCGCAATAATTAAGCAGCGTATTGCCCTTCGCCGGTGCCCCATAACCTGCCACCAGCTTGCCTTGATTGCGAGCTTCCATCATGAATCGGACAATATCCTCCCGCATCTGTTCTACCTGCTGGGCAAACGCAGTATATGCCCGCCAGTCGTGCAGTCCGTTCTGCCGTTCCTGTTCCAGAACCTTCTGCACAGCTGCTGCAGCCAATTTGCCCTTGTCCTTATGCATGATATACAAGCGCAATGACCCCCCATGTGTAGAAAGTACTTCTACATCTGTTACTTGGAGGCCGTGCATGGAGAATAGCTGTTGAGCCGAGAACAAGGAGAAGTAAGAAAAGTGCTCATGATAAATCGTATCGAACTGCTTATATCGAATAAGATTGAGTACATGCGGAAATTCAATCGTAATGGTACCTTCCGGATGGAGCAGCCGCTTCAGACCAGCGACAAAATCCTGCACGTCCGGGACGTGAGCCAGCACATTGTTCGCTACGATTAGATTCCCGCTAATCCCCTCGTCCTTAACGAGCTCTTCCGCCAGTCGTTGTCCGAAAAACTCTGCCTTCGTCGGAATTCCCTTATCCCTCGCAAGTTGAGCCACATTGCTTGCTGGTTCTATGCCCAGTGTCCGTATACCCTGCTGATGGAAATACTGCAGTAAATAACCGTCATTGCTCGCAATCTCGATGACCTGTGAATCAATGTTCAGTTGAAATCTGCGAATCGCCATGTCTGTATATTGTTCTGCATGCTTCAGCCAACTTGTAGAATAGGAGCTTAAATATAAGTAATGCTTGAATATACTAGCCGGGCTCGCGAACTGATCAAGCTGTACAAGACAACAAGTATCACATACATACGAATGGAGCGGATAATGGGGTTCGGCATTCCCCAATTCCTCTGGTGTTAGGAAGGCATTTGCAAATGGAGATTGTCCTAAATCGACAAAGGTGTGCACAAGCTGTGTACCGCATATCCGACAATGTGAGTTCATTTGCCTTCTCTCCCTCCTTCTCTGCGAACATAATCGACGATCTGCCGCTCTGATAGCACTCTAGCGTTAATTCCTGCACGATACTGCTGATGCCAGGAGATCGTCCATGCTACAGCCTCCTTGATAGACAACTTCGGATGCCAGTTTAATAGCTGTGCAGCCTTGTTGCTATCCAGAAATAGTCTAGGCGCTTCATAGCGAGAGGCTGCTTGTTCTAGCACCACTTGTATGTCTACCTGCCAGATCTCTGCTGCCATTTGAATGATATCTTGAACGGTTGTGTTTGGCTGTTCCAGCGGCCCGAAGTTCCATCCATCTGCGTACTGCGGATGATCCCACAGCTTCTCCGCCAGAAGCAGGTAACCGTGCACGGGCTCCAACACATGCTGCCACGGTCGTACCGCGTTCGGGTTCCGAACAAGTAGTGGTTCAGAGGCGGAACAAGTTCTTATTACATCCGGCAGAAGACGAGATTCTGTCCAATCCCCGCCGCCAATGACGTTGCCTGCCCGAACGGACGCCATTCTAGGCCCTTGACCATCCTCGCTGCGAAAATAGGAATCTCGATAGCTTGCTGCAATGATTTCGGCACAAGCCTTGCTTGCACTATAAGGATCATGACCGCCTAGCGGATCTTCTTCGCGAAATGGAAGCACCGATTCCCCTGTATTGCGATAGCACTTGTCGCTCGTTACGTTGATAACAGCACGAACGCTAGCTGTATGACGAACCGCCTCCAGCAGATACACCGTTCCCATTGCATTCGTGTGAAAGGTGCTTACCGGATGTTCATAGGACGCTTGTACGAGCGGCTGTGCAGCCAAATGGAACACAATCTCCGGCTCGTGCTCCGACATCACCTTCAGCAGAGCTGAATAATCATTCACATCTTTGATAACGGAGTGCCTACACACTGCTTGAATATCGGCAGCAGCATACAGATTCGGCTTCGTACTCGGTGATAAGGCATATCCGACAACCTCCGCACCCAACATGGACAGCCATATCGTCAACCAGGATCCCTTGAAGCCTGTATGTCCCGTAACAAGAACCTTCTTTCCCTGCCAAAAAGCTTCATTGATCACGCCTGCCACACCTTCCATGGCGCTTGTCCCCGGCCCCACAAGTCCACCAATTTCTTCTTATCCCGCATCGTGTCCATCGGGTGCCAGAAGCCATGATGCTCATAAGCCATAAGCTGCCGCTGGCGTGCTAGTTCGGTTAAGACATCCGTCTCCCATACGGCAGCATCGTCAAGAATATATGAGAACACGTCAGGCTCCAATACAAAAAAGCCTCCATTTATCCAGCCGCCATCCCCTGCAGGCTTCTCTGTAAAATCGATGACCTGCTGCTGCGCCAAGGCAAGCGAACCGAATCTTCCTGGGGGCTGAACTGCCGTTACTGTCGCATATTTGCCATGGGATTGATGATACGCAACCAATTCAGCAATATTTACATTACCAACTCCATCTCCATAGGTGAGGCAAAAGGTAGAGTCGCCAACATACGCTTGAACCCGCTTAATCCGTCCTCCCGTTTCTGTGCCCTCACCAGTATCGATTAGTGTAACCTTCCACGGAACAGCATTGTCCCCATGATAGTCAACAGTGTTACTACCCATATCTAACGTAAAATCCGTATGCCGCATATAGTAATGGATGAAATACTCTTTAATGGCGTGGCCCTTGTATCCCAGACAAATGATAAACTCACGAATCCCATAATGGCTGTACAGCTTCATAATGTGCCACAGTATCGGCTGGGGGCCAATCTCGATCATCGGCTTCGGCTTGACCTGCGTCTCCTCACCGATTCTCGTTCCGTATCCGCCTGCAAGTATGACTGCCTTCATACAGCTCCCCTCCATAGACGCTGATAAACAGGATGACGACTTAAATCGGTCGCTTGGTTCACATAACTGTTATATCTCCGCCCTAATTCTTCGCGGGTAACGAGATGCTGTAGCCCCATGCTTCGATAAATGCTGCCTTCCGAAAGGGTTGGTCCAATTTGCAACTTTCGAAGCCGTGTCTCCTCTGTCCATGGGCTATAGAAAAACTTGATAACAATGGCCGGATACGGATTATCATTGAAGGGGTAATCGATAAACGGATGGGGAGAGAAGTGTCTTCCTGGAGCATAATTCCCCCGAGGGTACTTATGAATGAATCGGCCGGTATCAGGCAAAATAAAACCATGATGGCGCTGCTCTACTAAAGGCTTGGCTGGATCCGGCTCATCATAGCCGTAGTTAGGGTCATCAACTAGCATAATCGTACGAATAGAATACATACTGCTGCCCATCTCATCCAGCGAAGAAAAGAACTTATTCTTATCAGGGAAGCATAGAAATTCCGTTGTATTCAACGCCATTTTCCAGCCCATGCACTCTTCCTCGATTTCCATGACCTCTATATCAACCTGTTCTGCGTCAAATGTAGGGACTTTGGAATCTCGAACCTCCCAATGGGGAACCAATTGTCGGCAAATTTCAACAGAGCGATCCGTCGACCCTCGATTGATGAGAATTCCATGATCAAAAAGTGAAGCATGATGCTTCAGCCACCATGGCAGTAAATATTCCTCATTGTAGAAGTGAGAGATTACAGTTCTCATGTTTTTCATACCTCCTTTTCCTATTACTATATGAATCTCAAATAATAGAAGCCTCTCATAATCGTTCCTACATACATACCTTTTTTCATCGCAATTGTCTGGTTCTGCTTCTTCCAACAACGCTAATACGATAAAAAAAGAGGCGGCCCTTGGTTGGACCACCTCTGAATCATTCCGTATGCAACTAGTTCCCTGCTTATTGTGTAAAGCTATGTTACTGTTAAGATTTTCTTGCCAGTATTTCTCGCAGCACAGGCTCCAGTCCATCTGCCATCTGCACAAACCCTAGATCGGTAGGATGAGTGCCGTCCACGAAGCATTCAAGAGCATGCTGTGGAAGAAGCTGTTCACCATCACAGAAGTAGATATGACGATCCCCTGCTTGCCGCAAGGATTCCACTAACGTCATCTGCATGTGCTTGCGTACTTGATGCAGTCTGGAGTCCTCCTCATCGAAGCGTGTGAAGGAGAATGCAAGTCTCGATAATATAAGAATCGGAACTTCTGGATGCGCTTTACGATAAATCCGTACGAATCGCGGCAGTGTCTCCGCATATCGTTCTGGAGAGACGCTGTTCGCTTCGTAGTCCAGAATAAGACAAGCTGGATCGGATATAGATGCAATAATATGAGCTAGCTCGGCCTCTCCTTTTCCATGGCCAGAGAAGCCTAAGTTAATGAATTCACGATTGATTCTTCGACTAAGAATGTTCGTGTAACACATTCCAGGACGCATGGCGCATGCCCCTTGGGTGATGGAGGTTCCGTATACAATAACCTTGCCTGGATCCTCATAAGCAGGCGGGGACTCCACGATGGCATCCCTTTTCAACCCGACCATGATCTCCTCTACCCCTTGATACAGCGGGAAGTTCAGAACGACAAGCCTTTTCTGTGCTTCATCTCGGAAAAATAGGACAGACTCATACTCAGAATCTCTAGGATTCCATCCTGCCGTCGTACTTCGGTAGTGGAGATGTCCATCCGCTTCCACATAGCAATCGAAGCCGCACTGCCCCGTCGCCGACATATGATACATGTCGTGTGGGCCAGACAACTTCACCCGCAGGAACAGCTTCGAAGAGTCCGTCACGAAGCGGATCTGACCACCTGCTGTATGATCCGCCAGCCAGTCGACTCCCTCTGGAATCTTGTGTTCTGGCGAAACGGGGAGACGTCGATATTTCCCCTCCGTAGACAGCCAGTGTAATCCAGCAATTGCGAACGGTGCTTCAAGCGGCGAATACCAGATCACATCGGATGTATTCGTCCTCTGCTGCTCCACCGTTAACTCTGCTTCCTTCACTTGTACATCTTGATAATCCGAATCCATTTGCAAGCTCCTCTCGAATGGTGTGCTTACCCAAACAGACACTTACTCACTGGATTAATTCTCCATAGTATATCCCTACTCCTCTTCACTTCTTACATAATTTCGATTGGGAGGGGGAATGTATGAAGAGTATTAATTTTGAAGACACAGGAGGAACAAGGTTATGTCCCGAAGAAGTCGGCGAAAGTTGCTTGTTACAGGTGCCGAGAACAGTGTCAATGCTTTTAAAGCTGAGGTCATGCGCCGCGAAGGATTTGCAGTAGATCCGAACCGGCCGAATGATGTCAAATATGAGGTAGCTAAGGAACTGGGTGTGCCGTTGCAAGAAGGGTACAATGGACAGTTGTCAACGGAAGATGCAGGCCGCGTTGGCGGACGAATCGGCGGCTCGATGGTGCGGGAGATGATTCGCCTTGCTCAGGAGAATTTAACAAAGCAGCAGGGGAAGTAAGATAAAGATCTCTTTCTTGGCATGCCAGGCATTATTTCATGAAATAATCATTCAGAAACGGTAGGAGTGTCTGCTTATGTGCTATGAGAGCATTATTATCGGCGGCGGCATAGCCGGGCTGCAAGCTGCCATTCAGCTGGGGAGATACCGACACCGCGTGCTGGTGATCGATAGTGGTTATGGCAGATCTACGATATGCCGCTCCTACCATAATGTGCTCGGATGGCCTGAGGGAGTGTCCGGTACTCAGCTTCGTCTTTTGGGTAAACGGCAGGCCACATCGTTAGGCGTACATCTACTTAAAGATACCGTGACGAGTCTCGCACCTAATGGCGAACATGGCTTCACCGTGACGACAACAGAGAACGGCCTCTTCACAGCAAGTACACTCCTGCTCGCCACTGGAATCATGGATCGGCTTCCATCCTTGCCCAATCTCATGCCCTGCCTAGGCCTTACGGTGTATGTGTGCCCTGATTGCGATGGTTATGAAGTGAGCGGTCGGCGAACCATTGTGCTTGGTTCTGGCTCTACCGGAGCTGATATGGCACTAACGCTATTGTATTGGACCCGTGACGTCGTCTATGTGAATCACGAGCAGAAGCCCTTGTCTGCTGATCAAATGCACCAATTGGACGCTCAGCAGATTGAAGTAATTGAAGCACAGATTGAAGAAGTAGTATGTAAGGAAGAAGGTGTCTTCAGTGGCGTGAGACTTTCCGATGGAAGGATCATTAATGGAGAGCGTGGATTTGTTGCCTTCGGAGGCAATGAGGTGAAGTCCTCCCTCGCAGAACAGCTTGGGATAGAGCGGCATGAAAATAAACACATTATGGTGGATCCACGTACGAAAATGACCAATGTCCCCAACGTATGGGCAGCAGGAGATGTATGTGTGCATTCGGAACAGGTTACGATTGCAATGGCGGAAGGTTCACAAGCTGCCATTTGGATGCATAAAGCAATCCTTCAGCAGGTTTCCCCTAAGGAAGGATCCTCATCACCTTAGATTGCTAACGCCACCTTCCAGCATCAGATTGCTGCAATTGAGTTTCACTGTTGCTATCCGATTCCCTACGAACCGCACCTACCATCATGGTGGGTTATGGAAAACATATTGCTACATACGGTACAATAGAGGCACAGACATAGTGCGTTAAGGGGGTGCCTCTTATTACGAAGAAGAATCAAAACATGTCCAGATTGCTTGGTTTCACGGCTCTATTGTTTCTCTTTGCTGGGTTAGCTCTTATCCTATATCCGAAGTGGAATCAATACAACGAACAACAAAGAGAGCTTCGGCTTCTTACTGAGTGGGACAACTTGCCGCAAGACAGCATTCAAGTAACCTCCAAGACACAAACCGATTCAATCACACCAAAAAAACGGGAGCCTAAATCCATTGACGGTCTCCTTGTATATGGGGCAATATCGATCGACAAAATCGATCTGCGAGAACCTATGGTAGAAGGAGCCACACCTGCTTCTCTCAAGGTTGGAAGTGGAATCGTTGTCCCCGGCCGAATGCCGGGCGAGATCGGCAACTTTGTATTGGCGAGCCATCGCAGTCTGACATTCGGCAGACACTTCAACAGGCTCGATGAGTTGAAAAAGGGGGATAAAGTTCAATTAGAAACGTCGGATCAGACCTACACGTATACCGTGCAATCGAAATCCGTCGTGACCCCAGAAGATCTGTCCGTTCTCGATCAGAATCCAACGGATCGGGAGCTGACACTCATCACCTGTGATCCAATCGACACAGCCACACACCGGCTTATTGTGAAGGCTGTCATGGAGAAGACTCCATAACGCCGCATCAATTAAAGACGCCTCCAAACTACTGTTTCTGTTGGATTGAAGGCGTCTTTTTACCACGGCCTGCTAGCTTCGTGGTGTATAGAAGTTTTCCGTATAGTAGACTTTCGATTTACCTCCGAAAAATACGCCCACACCCATTCGCGAATAATCTCCTAATATGTTAGCACGATGCCCTTCCGAGTTCATCCAGTTCTCATGAACGAAGATGGCACTCGTCTGGCCAGCGGCAATATTCTCTCCTGCGGACTTATATACGATTCCGTCTGCCTTTATTCGATCGAACGGCGACTTGCCATCCGGATTATTATGATCGAAGAAGCTTCTTTCTCCCATATCACCGCTATGCTTGCGTGCTGTTCCTGCGATTTTATCGTTCCATTGCAGCGGCTTCTTGCCATTGCGTACGCGAACTGCGTTCGCTAGATCGAATATTTGCTGCTCGAAGCTTGTCCGCAATTGCTCGCTAGGCGTACCGAAGTAACCCTTGAACGACAACTCCACAGCTTCAGCAATGAATTGGACAGCTGTTACCGTGCCGCGCTGACTCACATCATAGAACACCGTCGCATAAGCGTCGCCTACCTTGTGCATACTGTATGTTCCGCCGTTATCCTTGTAGTTATAGATGGTATTGCCTTTCTTAATTCGGCTGATGGAAGACCCGTAGGCTGCTGTAACTTCCTGCTTCGTCGAACCAAATCCAATGCTGCCATAATCAGCCTTAGCATTCGAGTATAGAGCTACAACTTTCTTGTTGAGCACACCGACCTGCACATACTGCTTATAATCCTTGTTATAGATGTACCACTCGAACCCGTACTCGCTTACGTCTTTGCGTGCTGGTTGTCCCAGTCGCTCGAAGAGCTGCTTCTCACTCATACCGAGCGAAATGCCCTGAACCTTGACTCCTGCCACCTGTGGCACATTCAATTCTGATGCAGCAGCTCCGCTTCCGCTTGTTTCATCCGCTGCATAGAGAGTTGGCTGTGGCATGAACATGCCGAACAGCAATGCAGCACTAAGCCCTATTGCAATTCGTCGCTTGGTGCCTACCAATGATTGTTTTGCTTCTACTTGCCAGTTTGCGTTGTTGTCAGTTGTTGCCGTACAACGTGTCCGCATTCTTACCATCTCCCATTCTTTGACGTTATCCGCTCGAATGAGATGAACACCAGGGGCGCTTCTTATATATACAAAAAGCGCCACCCTAATGGCGGCGCACTTAAATAGACGCTCGTATTGTCGCAATTAGGGCAACCCGGCTGTCATCGCATTGTGTAAATGCATTAGACCCGTGGCTTTGCGTCCCCTGCTTTCGCGAGGGTTTGCCATTATCCAAATGTAACCGTTATATGTCTATGGTAACATGCAACAGAACTGCTTGTACACTCCTGAACGATTGTAATCTTCTGTATGTGGACAGAATAGTAGGATACCCGCCAAGGAACTCTCCTTAGCGGGTCATCACATCAACGTCTTACAAATAATCGCTTCCGAGCAATCCACATGAGTGCTGCGGCAGTGATTAGAATCATACCGACGATTGGCGATACAGGGGCTTCTTCACCGGTCTGCGGCAGCTTGCCGCCCGGCTTAGGATTCGGCTTCTTCGAATCCGTCTTGCCCCCTAGATCTGCATCATCAGGATTTCCTTCATCATCCTTGTCACCGTCTGGATTGCCCTTGCTTCCACCCGGCTCCGTCGTATTTCCTGTGTCGGGATCTGTCGTCTCCCCAGGTACCGTAGGCTGATCAGGGTCAGTTGTCGTTCCAGGATTTGTTGGCGTTGTTGGCGTCTTTGGATCTGTAGGATCGACGATCTGCCCAGGGATCGTTGGAATGTTCGGATCTGTCTTAGGAGGTGTCTTGTCGCCTGGCTTGCTTGGCTCCCACGGTTCGTAAGGATCCGTCTTGCCCCCTCCCCCTCCATCGGTATAACGAACATTCTCGACCGTAACGACAGTCAACTGCCCTCTCGTAATTTCGAACCCATTCAATGTAGTGTTGCGAATATAACCGCTTGGAGCCTCTGTTTCCTCGAAGAAGTATTTACCCGGCTTCAAGGCTGGAAGGGATGCTTCTCCGTTTGTATCCGTCGTTAAGATCGGAAGCTCTGCTCCTGCCTCATCTTTAACCGGATGCTTCTCCGTATCCAGAAGGCGGAACTTGGCACCAGACAGCTTTTTCTCTTTATTCTCATAAGCAATCTTAATCAGCTTCACTGAACCCGTCGGCGGCAAATCGAGTGTATTACGCACAATGACTACTGCTTCCTTGCCAGCGTTCACATCAAACTCGATTAATTCCGTGTTCAACACAAATCCGGCTGGAGCCTTTGTTTCTTCTGCATAATACTTGCCCGGATACAGGTTCGGAATCGTGACTTCGCCATGCTCATTCGTGATAAGCGGCGGCAATTCCACGCCTGCTTGATCCTTGACTGGCTGCTTATTCGCATCCAGCAAACGGAACTCCGCACCTGGCAATTTCCTTTCTTCATTGGCCGCATCAACTTTAACCATCTTAGCAGTTCCGGTCTTAGGCACTTCAGGCTCACGTGTATTCGGTACCTTCACTTCAGCTACTGCCTTCTTGCTTACTGTGAATTCGAATAAATCACCGTTCAACACATACCCTACCGGTGCCTTCGTTTCTTGCGCGAAGTATTGGCCTGGATTCAGATTCGTAATGATTAATTGGCCATGTTCATCCGTTACCAACTGTGTCAATTCTTTGCCTGTTTGATCCTTGGCTGGCTGCTTATGTGCGTCAAGGATACGGAATTCTGCACCAGGGAGTGTAGTATTCGTACCTGCCGCCACTTTAATGACTTTCACCGATCCTGGAACCAGTTTGTTCAAGACGGTAACCGGTGTGTCCGTTCCGTTCTTGACTTCAACTGTAATCGGCTGAGTATTGAGCACATACCCTTCTGGCGCTGTCTTTTCTACTAAATAGTAGGTGCCGCTCTTTAAATTTTCGAAGTTCAGGATACCATCTGCAACAGTTTGCCTCGTAGCAATGATATTTCCTTTCGCATCTTTAAGGACAAATTCCGCACCAGAGAGCAACGCACCGCCAGCTTCATCTTTCTTAGTTACAGTAATGGAGCCAGGAAGTGGTGTGTTCTCAACCGTACGCGTTGCTAATGTTGTCTGATCCTTTTTAATCTCAAATTGTATTGGCTTTGGATTTGAATCCAACTTATATCCCTCAGGAGCCCTTACCTCAATAAGTTGGTATTTGCCTCCGGGTTGGAGTTCTTTCAGCCTAAGCTTCCCGTTTTTATCCGTCTGCTCATCCGTTCTACCAGGAACATCCTGATACACGTCATGTTCATCCTTTAATTGAAGCTTGAAGATGGCACCCTGCAGCCCCTTGGATGGATAATCCGCATCGACCTTGGTCAACTCGAATTCCCATACGCCTTTCGTGTTTTTGATGACTTCTATTTGCTCGTCTTTTTTGAACGAAACAGAGCTCCAACCATCACCTTGAATAAAATATCCTTTTGGCGCTTCTACTTCTTTGAGCTTATATTTTCTAAATCTCTTATCTGTAAAAGTTGCCTCACCATTCTTATCAGTAACCAATTTTTCTAGTAAGACAGTTCCCGATTGATCATAGAGTTCAAATTCAACTCCTGGTAGCGTGATTTTCTCATTGTTTGCATCTACTTTTTTAATAATTAATTTACCGCGTCCAGAAGGAATTGCTCCTCCTCCAGCTCCAGAGAGGCTCACCTGAATTTGTGCCTCTTTGTTGCCTTGACCCACTGTTTGCCCCTTAAAAGACACATCATTGGTAATGACATCACCGTCATTAGCATCAATATAGGATTGATACTCCAATCGGTACGATGTTTCCAGACTGTCTGGGAACGTAAGCGTGAAGGTTTGCCCGTTAAATTCGAGCTTCGCTACGCTGTCCAGAGGCTCAACCAGTGTTCCGCCAGTCTGTGCTCCTGCCTCTCCCGCTCCAAGCTTATAGAGCTTAATCGATTTTTGATCCAATGTGTGACCCTTTGACAAGGTATCTGTTAGAACCGCACCTTTGTCAATAAAGGACTGGCTTCGGTTAATGAAAACTTTCCATAATGCAAGATCAGACTTCTCACCTTTGCCTTGCTCGCCTTTCTTGGATACATACTCTCCGCCAAATGCCGGTGGAACTTCTGCCGACTTCTCGAATACTTTCTTTCCGGCATCGCCCATATCATACACTTTTGCATTATTCTTATAAGTTTTGTATACCTGTTTACCTTTCAAACTAGTTTCATACGTAATACGGTATGCCGTTTTTAAGGGCTTCTTCGTGAAGGTAATGACGATACCGTCTTGACCGTTTTCACTCACATTTTGGTACGTATAATCGTTGATTTCATTTCCTTTCTCAACGTCATCTACGCCGCCCTTAAGATTTAATTCATACACCTTCAAGGAACCCGTTACAAAATCTTGCCCCTCTGTGTAGAAGTCCTTAACGACCGCTTCCTTAATCTCATTCAAATTGTAATTGAAGTCAATTTGCCATGTGATCACTTTTGTTATCGCATTGTAGCTGCCTGCTTTGTCTCCATTTGCAACCGTATATTTATCCGGTTTCGCTTTTCCAGTTACTTTGATGTAAGGAATCTGAGGATCTTTTTCATTCCAATCCACAAGTTTTGCCGTGTTGATTTCTTCCTTGGTAAATTTATTAGGATCAAACTTTGTTACATATGTGATTTTGTGCTTTGTTTTGATTTGCTCGATGAGAATTTCAAAGCCTGCAGCCGTCTTTGTTACGGTGTAATCATTCCCAGCTACCAGCTTCTTCTGTGTACCAACCTCTTCAATTACAACGCTGCTTGGTACAAAATCAAATACATTCGTACTGAATGTGTCCTCAATTTTAACTTTATTCATTTCTTTACTATCAGAGTTAATTGTTAATGTCCAAGTAACCTCTTTATT
The DNA here is from genome assembly GCF_001680695.1 of Paenibacillus sp. KS1. Classification (NCBI taxonomy): domain Bacteria; kingdom Bacillati; phylum Bacillota; class Bacilli; order Caryophanales; family Paenibacillaceae; genus Paenibacillus; species Paenibacillus sp. KS1. The sequence continues at coordinate 30,081 of NZ_MAIS01000049.1, forward strand.
CTTAAAGTCAACAACACCGTCAGATTTGCTGAAAATGACCTGAGCAATCGGTTGTTTTCCGACTTCTGTTGTACCATCATGTATTTCCACACTATTCGTAACCTCTGTGCTGTCGTACACGCGGTTAACAGATTTCGTTTTGTATTCAATTTTATAGGCACTGCTAATCGATTTGTTGAATTTCAACTCGAAACCGTCCGCTGTAGATGCGACGATGTAATCTTTCCCTTGATCAAGTGCAGGGACTGATTTCTCCACAGCTGCGCCTGAATCCTTGATTGTCATCTCTTTAACGACAAATGACGTCTCATCCAGCTTTTGAGGATTATTCTTATCGAAGATATCCTTAATCCACGCATCCTTTTGATCAATGGTTCGCTCATTATAGTTGTACTCAATTGTCCATGTAATCGTCTGTGTACTAGAATCGTAATGAACTGATTTCTTGTTCAACGGTTTGCTGAATGTAATTTCCACTTCTTTTGTAACTTCATAGGGCTTGGGAAGCGTATCTCCTGTCAGCTTCGCTGAATTTTTAAATGATTTTGCTCGATAGTTTGTACCATCTTTATAGCCCGACAAATCAGTAATTATCGTTGCATACTCAACTCGATAAGCCTGATCAATATCGCCAAACGCAATACTGAATTTGGAATCATCAGGATTTATCGTAAACTTGCTAGTAACATCGGCTCCCTTTATCGCTTCACCACCATCACGACGAACGTTGACTTCGTATATTTTGATGGAGGATTTGTCTAATACTAAGCCATTTGGAAGCTCATCTCCCAATACTGCATTTATCATTTTTTCACTGTTTCGATTCAGTTCGATATTCCAATTGATATTTTTCGGATTTCTCGTCTTATCTGGTGAGCCAGATTTGGTCATATTGCTTTCATTTTTACTTTTGAAATTAATTACGAAGGAAAATCCGATATCATCAAACTTGATTTCTTGCTTCGTTCCTCCATCGAATTTGCTTTCGTCAAATTCTCGCCAAACTTCGAAGAAACCGTTCAAACCTTGACCATTATCGATTTCATCATTAAAGGTGAATGTCACTTCACCATTTTTCGTTACAACGTAAGTACCTACAGTTCCGCTTCCTCCTTCAAGTTCACCAACTAACTCCCGATCCACTCCAAATTGATCAGGCAATTTGAACTTGAATGTTGAACCATTTCCATACTTATGTCCATCATCGAGCTTCCAGTCAAGAATGATTTGTACCTTATCGCCGATATCAGGGCGGACTTTGGTAATATTGTTACCATCCTTATCCTTTATGGTTACTTTCGTTATAATATTTTCCTTGATCTCCCCATAAGTTGCCTTCGCCACACTAGGGGCATTGCCGTAAGTCGCATCTGTCACACTCTGCGTCAGACTATTAGAGCTATCATCTAGCAATCCATCAAATGCACTCACCATAGTAGGTGGGAACACAAGATTTAATAGCAACGCAATTACTAAAAATACATATAAGGTCTTTCTACGTTCTTTCATGTCTCGTAACATTCACCTCTTCAGCTTTAGTTCGAGCTTCAACTTCATTTCCCGTAATCGGTTAATAAAGTGCAGCTCCCCCCTTCCTTACCGGCTCTATGTATAGGCTGCTTCTGCTTCAACGATTAGGCGAGAGTCTACTTACACAATAATCCATGATTCTGAACAAAAACTGAAACATACGCGGTTCACTCTTTAAACGAATTTTAAACGAACGATCGACCTCTCCTTAATCTTCACCCTTTACGCTCAATAGACAGAGGCAAGTACGCTCTGAAGAACGGGAGGAATAGGAACGTTATGCGGCTCTATGAAATATTGCTGGCTTTCTCTTGCTTTGCATTATTGATAAGTACTCTACTTACACGCAAACTGCCCCGGCTAACCGGCATCGTAGCCAGTACAATCAGCATGTCCATTCTCACGCTGCACTTGTGGCAAGAGGGTTATCGATGGCAGATGTTCGGCGTGTACAGCCTAACTATCGTAATAACGGGGAGTCTATGTTGGAAAAGTATACGGTCATCCAGCACGTTCAATCTGTGGAAATCTGTGCGCTATACTTTATTTGGCCTATCCTGCGTCGTAATCACATTGAACGTCTTGTTGTCGTCATGCTTGCCTGTTTTTCAGCTGCCGAAACTGGAGGGACCCTATCAAGTAGGCACATTTACGATGTCGCTAACGGATAACGGACGAGAGGAGATCTATACGGAGAACGGTGGAGATAAACGTAAACTCCTCGTTCAATTCTGGTACCCCGCACGAGTAGATAATGTGGAGAAGACCGTATCCGTCTTTCCTGAGGATCCAAAGATGATCGCTGCTTATAAAAAGGGATTATCATCATTTATCAAGCTCCCTGAACCGATCTTCGATTATTGGAAGTACATCCGCAGCAATGCCTATGAAGAAGCAGCAGTACAGCATTCTTTAGTTCCCTATCCATTAATAATCATCAATCATGGAATGGGGACAACCCGATTGCTTCATGTGTCTCAAGCCGAGCAGCTGGCCAGCCACGGTTATATTGTCGCTTCCATCGACCATCCGTACAGCACAGTAGCTACAGCGTTTCCAGATGGCACAAATACAGACTATCGAACCACTTTCAACATGGATAATTTCTATACGGTAGGCAAATCCATCGGAACGGTATGGACGGAGGATGTGAATTTCGTCATTTGCCAGTTGGATGGCTTGAATGCTGGTCACATGCCAAGCCCACTTACGGGCGCCATCGACATGGACAAGATTGGTGTCATGGGCCATTCCTTCGGGGGCGCGACCGCATTTAACGTCTTGAACACGAACCCTCGCGTCAAGGCGGCGGTCAATATGGATGGCTCTCTCTATGAATTAGACATCAATAGACTAGCCGACAAGCCCGCCCTGTTCCTGAAGGCTGATAAGTTCACCGAGATGAAGAAGCAGCAGCGCAAGGGGCTTATTACAGATGCGAAGATGAGCAGCATCATTGCACAAGAGCTTGCCATAATGGAGAAAGTAAAGCAGCACGGCGGAAGCATCATTCAATTGGAAGGTGCGAAGCATTATAATTTCACCGACCTGCAGCTCTATTCGAATCTCCTGCAATACGCCGGTATTACAGGAACAATCGACGGGTACAGAGGGTCATCTGTCGTCAATCATTATGTTCTGGATTTCTTCAGTAAGAACCTGAAGGGTACTGGCGGAGCGCTGATGAACGGCGCCAGCAGTGAATATCCCGAAGTTACGTTTCATTGATACACAATAGTAACGCTACTAGGCCGGGAAAGGCAGTCTTCCTTCCCTTCCCGGCCCCAGTCTAATGAAGATAAAAAATCAATTACAGGGTAAGGAATCGATTTAATCATAAGTAATATACCGACGGTTGGTATCTATTTGTGCAAAAAAAAGTTATTCTACTCCTTACTTGAAATTCGGTGGACATTCCATACATTGATACCTGCAACCACAATTCCGGGGCCGAGCAAGCTTAATCCCCATCCCGTCTGACCAAGCCCAAGTACGACTCCTCCTACAGTCAGCAGCAACAGTCCAATACCACCACTTATTATAGCACCTCTGTATGCCGCCTTCCGAGATGGATGTGCAGCTTGATAAGCCTGATTCATTGCTCTCTTGTAGGTGCTGTCAGACAGCCTCTTCGTAGATTCAAGCAGCCTCTTATTTCTCATATTCATGCGCTCCCCCTCTCCAAGTTCCTCCTCATCTTCATCACAGGCTCCCCTCATTCTCACTTTGCAATTCCTAAGTTAATGACTGCGCTTGCTAAAGCACATACGCCAAACAGAACCGCCCAGCCTGCCCAAGTACTTGTATCGCCACGCCGCTTGCTCAGCACGAGTCCGATGATTCCCGCTATTAGAACCACACTCGCGATGACAGATCCAACGATAAATCCTACATGCGTTTGCAATGTCATCTTTCTCCTTCACTCTACATTCAGGAAAGCCCCCATGTTCTTGTATTGCTCCATCACTTTCTGAATCAAGCTGTCGCTGACGACATCCACGCCTAATTGCTTCATCATCAGCTGCAAAAATTGCAGACGTTGAACGGTTCCCTCGATATCCCGCATGAACAGTACTGGGTTCATCCATACGTTCAGCAGCAGCAAGAACACTTCCGCACATTCATCGGGATATTCGGTCATAATCGATCCGTCTTTCACCCCCTGCTTCATAAGAGAAGCAAGCTGCGTCGCATCCTGCAGCACACTATCTTTGATCCCTTTCACGACAAACTGTGGATTATGGATCTGTGAGCATAGTAGAGCATCAAGAGAGTGCGCATCGTGATCAGCTGCAAGAGCTTCCAATAGGGAAATGAGCTTCTCGCGGGCATTCGCTGCTTGAGTACTCTGTATTAGGGTCTGGAACATGTCGACTGTACGATCTGAGTGCTGCTTCATAACCGCCTCCAAAATCTCTTCCTTGGACGTAAAGTGATGATAGATCGCGCCTTTGGACATCCCTACTTCATTGATAATGTCTTGAATGCTCGTTTTGTCATAGCCCTTCTCTAGGAAGAGCTTTGCGGATACCGCCATAATCAGCTCAAGTGTCTGTTCTGGATATTTGTTTCTTGCCATGGTGTAGGCCTCCCTCATTTTAAATACCGACCGTTGGTATCTATAATGATAATGTCACAATCAAACTCTTTCGTCAATGTGGTGGAGGCTATTTCCCTACTAGTTCGACTCCATTTCCACTCAGATATTGACTCTCCCCTGACTGGAGACTTTATACTCGAAACAAGATGAAGGGAGACATCAGGATGGAAGGCTACTACTCAATCGGGGAAGTATCGAAAATGACAGGCGCAACAATTAAGACGATCCGCTATTATGATGAAGTTAAGCTGCTTCCAGCCTCTACAATCAGCTCGACCGGTTACCGCTACTATAACGACGAAGATATTGCACAGCTGGAGCTTATCTTATTATTGCGTTACCTTGGTTTCGCTGTTCAGGATATCAAGCAGATGCTGCAGCATGAAGTTCCCGTATCCACCTCCATTCAATGGCAGCTGGAGGCCATCGAACAGCAGATTGTATATTTGGACAGAATGAAGAAAATTCTCGTTCAAGCCCAAGAGCAGCAGCATCGGGAAGCTCCACTCGCATACTTGCATGACATTGCAGATGTCGTCCATAAGAGCTCCCGTCAGAGGCAGCAATTCATCGCCAGTAAAATGCAGCAACATTTAGGTACAGAAGGACTTCCCTGTCAATGGCGTGAACATATCCTAACCACCTGCATTGGGTTCGTCCCGAAAGAGCAGGAGCTGAGCGAGAGTCAGCTTCATGCATGGTCAAGAATTAGTACTATGCTGGACGATCCTGCCTTTGCCCTCGAAATGAAGCAAAAGCTTGAGCCCTATTGGGAGGCAGTATCCAACCAGCAGTTAGATCACTCTCTATGGGGTAAGCCGTATGCCGCGCTCACAAGTACAATCCTTGCGCTGATCGAAGCAGGGGAAAATGAACGCAGTGCGAATATGCAACAAGCCGCATTAGATTACGTCCAACTCGTCACCGGTTCTGTGACACCAATCACGCGAGAACAGGTACGCTCCTTCCTGGAGCAAGCGGAAGCCATGACATCAGAGCGAATCCAGTTATGGTGGGAGCTTATTATAACACTCAATCCATCTCTTGCCCCCGGGGCGCAAGTTCAGCACATGATTGCGAGAACATTGGCCTATCTAGTTCGTGAACCTGATGAACAATGGATAGCTGGAGGTGTATCATCAACATGAACTTGACTGCTGCATGGAAAGTCCCTGTTGAAGAAGGGGATATCCATATTCAAGCGTATGGCATGAATCACGATGTGCCTGTCATGCTGCTGCATGGCACTGCTACCTATCACTATTGCTGGCGCAGCGTTGCTGCACAATTAGCGTCACAGTATCGCGTTTATTGTCCCGATCTGCTCGGCTACGGAGTTAGTGATAAGCCACGGACTGTCCTATACAGCAAGCAGGCACAAGCAAAGCGTATTCAAGCTGTGATAGAAGCATTAGACTGTGAAGCTGTCCATCTTGTTGGCCACTCCATGGGCGGTGAAATCGCGGCACACATTGCCTTGCAGTCTCCGCATCTATTGCGCAGCTTAACTCTGGTTGCCCCTGACGGCTTCCGCCGTGGTGTAGCCTCCCCTGTAAAATGGGCAGCCCGTAAGGGCTGGATGGACGGCATATTCCGCGGCGCGATGAACCGAAAGATGAAGCCGACTACGCTTGCCCGGATGCTGAGCTTGCCGCTGGAACATATTACGCCCGAATTCATGGACAGATGGACGAAGCCATATCAAGATCCGAATACTCCTTTCGTCATCGCCAAGACATTAGCAGACGACGATACTGGTATCATTGCACATCGGATCTCAGAGATTCATGTCCCTACCCTGCTGATCTATGGAACGATCGATAAAATGATTCCAATGCAAGTATTCCGCCAATATGAACAGACAGTGCCTAACCTGTGCACTGAGCTATATGACGACTCCGGGCATGTTCTCATGGAGGAATGCCCTGATCGTCTAGCCGCATCCATTCAATCCTTTATCGTCAGGTGCTGTCCATAGAGTAAATGTTGTTGAACTTTTTTGCCCCCCACATTGGTGTGAACGCACATAAAAAAGGCAGACGCCCCTATTCCCACACAATTCAGTGGTTTTGGAGCGTCTTCGCCCTTCTTAAGGGACTGACTCATATGGTTGCTGCCCTTACAGAGTGGTTACTTATGGAATTGCATACACCGTACACAACTTATTCAATGATATAAAAAAGTGCTGTCCAAGCTACGATTTTAATGGAATCACATTTTTGTCGATTTGTGCTTTGGATGCTTCCCCGATGAGCCCTAATCTCCACAATGCTGTCCCTTTCAACTGATGGCGCTTCGCAAGCCCAATTACACTGCTAATCGTCTTCTCGTTCTCGCTCCAAGTCGAAATGCCCAAGACCAGCTTCTCCTTCGGCACTTCCTTCAAGGCAAGCTTAATGGATTCGTTTACCTTATTCAACGGCTCCGGTGCTTTCTTTCCTGTATACTCATAGGCCATAATAATGAGATCATCCGCCACTGTTGCCAATGTCTTATAGTCATATCCTCGGTAAGCTCCATTCAGTGGATGAAGCGCCAGGGACAGCTTAAGATTAGCTGCCTTGGACTCTTTGGCAAGACGAGTCACGAATTCATTGTAATCCCGCTTTGCCTTCCCAATATCTCCAGACAAGCCCAGCCCTTCAAAATCAAGCACGATGCCGGAGAAATTTTTGTCCGTTGCAAGCTGCACAATATCCGCAATCGCCTTATCGCGAAGCGCCGAATCCTCTAGCATTTTCGTCAGCTCGTTCTTCCGATCTGAAGCAAATACCATAAGATACGGACTAGTTGCTTCCTGCTTTGCCTGATCCACTATCCCCTCAGGTGTTATTTCTCCTGCAGCTTGGGGCCAATAGAAGTCTTTACCGCTCGTTGTGATCGTTCCATCTTCTTGAAGCCTTGCCCAGCCAAATCCCACAGTATCAAATTGAGGGATATACTGGCGCTCGCCGAAAGCTTTTACCGCATAAAAGGCCATACTGTACATCTTCTTCGGCGGTGACTGCATGGAGACGACTTTCGTTTTCTGATTCCAGGATACTTGTGCACCGAACTGCTTACTGAAAAAGCTGAGCGGAATATAGGTCGTTCCGGTACGGGCAAACGGCGCTGCACTCAACTGCATGGCCTGTCCATTCACTTTGGCTGTCTTCTGGTTCAATTGCAGAACTACTACCTTCTTCCCATCTGTAGCCATTTGATTCGCCGTTACCGTCTTATCTTTCGCATTCCACAGCACTTCGATGCCGAGCGCTTCTGCGATTCCACGGAATGGAACCATCGTATTCCCCTGTACAATAATGGGCTCTGCCTGAAAATCTAGCGGATAGTTATCCAGCATAATCTTCGTCTTCATAGATTGACTGTTCCCAGCCGCCTCTGCGATGCCTACTTGCTGCGGAAGAAGCAGCGTAGAGGTCAACAGCATAGACAACAGCGAACAGATAAGAAATCGCTTCTTCAAGAAAGCTCCCTCATTTCTTACAAGATTATGAGAGCGATTGCTCTATTACTCTCTCATTCGGATCTATTTTAACTTATTTCTCAATAGAATTCCTGTACTTCCTTAATGTTCCAGTTCATTCACAAGCCTGTCGCACCACATCTGCAAATCAGTCTCTATTTACATCAAAGATATCTCAATGGGAATGATTCGCTGATCGCAAGAATACATATGAGATGTACAAGTTATTAACCACTGTACCAATTCCAAATAGAAGGAGTGATTGCATCTTGTCACAGATTCAGATCAGTCCTAAGGTAGAAGCATTCTTGCAAGGGACGAAAAAGCTGTTCATCAATGGAGAATGGACAGAATCCGCGAAGAATAACGTATTCTCCTCTATGAATCCCGCAACTGGTGAAGTGCTGGCTGTCGTTGCCGAAGCGCAGGAAGAAGACGTCGACAGAGCTGTACAAGCTGCTCGCGATGCCTTCGATCATGGTGAATGGTCCCGCATGAGCGGGGCTGATCGCAGCCGCCTTATTTACAAGCTGGCAGACTTAATTGAATCGAATAAGCGAGAGCTTGCGGAGCTGGAAACGCTGGACAACGGCAAGCCGCTCCGTGAAACACTTGCTGCCGATCTTCCTCTCACCATCGAGCATTTCCGATACTATGCTGGCTGGGCAACCAAAAATGTTGGACAAACGATCCCGACGGCCGGCAACTTCCTCACCTATACGAGACATGAGCCTGTAGGTGTAGTAGGACAAATCATTCCGTGGAACTTTCCACTGCTGATGGCTGCTTGGAAGCTGGGCGCCGCGCTGGCCACTGGCTGTACGGTTGTCCTGAAGCCAGCTGAGCAGACGCCGCTGTCAGCACTCTATCTCGCACAGCTTATTCAGGAAGCTGGCTTCCCGCCGGGTGTCGTGAACGTCATTCCAGGCTTCGGCGAGACAGCTGGTGCTCCGCTTGTCCAGCATCCACATGTTGATAAGATTGCCTTCACAGGATCAACAGTAGTAGGCAAATCTATCATGCAGGAAGCTGCCCACTCCCTGAAGAAGGTTACCCTTGAACTTGGAGGCAAGTCGCCGAACATTATTCTGCCTGATGCTGATTTGTCCCGTGCAGTCCCTGGAGCGCTCAGCGGCATTACCTTCAACCAAGGGCAAGTGTGCTCAGCAGGCTCACGGCTGTACGTGCAGAAGAAGCTCTATGATAACGTTGTTGCTGACCTCGCTTCCAAGGCGAAGCGCATTCGTGTTGGCGCTGGCTTGGACTTAGACACGGAGATGGGGCCTCTCGTGTCCTCCGAGCAGCATGATGTCGTCCAGCGCTACATCGAAGCAGGCAGAGCAGCTGGCGCTGAATTAGTGACGGGCGGAAGCGTACCTTACAATCAAGGCTACTTCGTCGAGCCAACGGTGTTTGCACAGGTTGATCCGCAGATGACCATTGCTCGCGAAGAGATCTTCGGCCCAGTTATTGCAGCATTGCCGTATGATACGCTGGATGACTTGATTGAACAGGCTAACCAGTCCGACTACGGCCTTGCGTCTGGCGTATGGACACAGGACTTGAAGAGCGCCCACTATCTTGCAAGCAAGCTTAGAGCAGGAACCGTATGGATCAACTGCTACAACGTATTCGACGCAGCCGCTCCATTCGGTGGCTACAAGCAGTCAGGAATCGGACGTGAAATGGGCTCCTATGCGCTAGACAATTACACCGAAGTGAAGACGGTATGGGTGAATCTTGATTAATGCTGCATTTATAACCCTTGGCATGACATGACAGTTATCCAGCTGCCAGCAGCTAAATAAGAAGGGAAGGCCGGTCTCTAGGAGCCGGTCTTTTTCCTACTGGTCTGACAAGCTGGGACGGCTCATTCTATTTCAGCAGTCGAATTCAGATTTTGTTCAGCCAAATATGGTTGAATAGAACTAACGAGTACGACTATGACTGCTGGAGGAATGCGAACATGCTATTATCCATCATTCAACAAGAGGCACTTGAGCAGGCAAGACGACATGGAGGACGGCTCATTCGCTGGAGTGGAGGATGTTGGACATATGAGGGAGCTGCTATTTTAGAAGAAGATGATCATAGCAAGGCATTCCCCGAATGGCATTGCACCACCAATACGATCTTCGCCTTGGTACGGCGCGGTTACCTGTTGATGGAAGACTGGCGGAGCTGTACACTTGTTGAGTCACTCCCAAGCTTGAAGTCTATTAATATGCGGGCTATTCTGGAACATAGGCACTTGAAATCGTAACACGGCTATTCACTATTTGTAGAATCAGCTTATATTATCCCTGCGTATTCAGGAATAGAAATAGAATGGGGGCTATCTTAACAATGGGACTGCATGCCATAATTGTTGATGATGAGCGACTCGCTCTAAAGAAAATGGAAAAATTGCTGACGGAACAGACCGGAAGAAATAAAATTGAGCGATTAATGGCTTGCTATAATCCCTATGATGCAATTGAAATTGCACAGCGGGAGCAGCTCCACGTAGCATTTCTAGATATTGAAATGCCGGAGATTAACGGGTTCGAATTAGCCGAACGTCTGCTGCAAATTCATCCAAAACTACATATTATTTTTGTGACGGCCTATCAAGAATATGCGGTCAAAGCATTCGAGCTTAATGCGCTGGATTACCTACTAAAGCCGGTCCACCACAATCGGCTGGCATTGACCTTGCAGCGGCTTACCTCAATGAATCCGCATAATGGGACAGCTCCTGCAATCAGTCATGAGCGAACACCCCAGCTGACATTATGCTGTCTGCAAAGCTTGCACTATATCGATGCGAACGGCGCTGCACAACGATTCCCTTGGAAGACGTTGAAAGCTCAAGAGCTATTCGCGTATCTGCTCTATTACCGAGAGAAAACCGTGAATAAGCAGGTACTGATGGATCTGCTGTGGCCGAATTATGATACGGAACGCGCTACGACGCAGCTGCACACGGCCATTTATCAAATTCGAAAAATGATCAAAACCGCAGAACTCGATATAGAAGTCAAATATAAAGACGAAGGATATCGTCTGGCTTGGGGCGCATTGCGACTTGACGTGGAAGAATGGGAGAACTCTGTTCGCGAAGCTCCCTTACTGCAGACGGATACCTTAGCGCAGCATCTTGCCATCTTGAATGCATACACAGGAGACTTCCTAGAAGAGCATCGATATGGCTGGGCCGAATACGAATGGGAGCGCATACGAACGATCTGGTTGAACCATGCCGAGGCAATTGCTCAATACTACCTTTCGGATGAAATGTACTCAGAAGCTACTCTGATTTATCGCCAAATTATTGACAAGTTCCCTCATATGGAGCATGGTTACTTCGCGCTAATGAACATTTATGCCTCTCTGAATCACTCAGCCGAAGTACGCAAACTGTACAATCTTCTGACAAGCAAGCTCGAAGAGGAGTATGATACGGCCCCTAGCAAGGAAATTACCGACTGGTACCATCAGTGGATGATGGAATCTGCACAAGCTAATGGATCTGCAATCTAGCAGCTGCTCAGCACATACACCGACCAGCGCCTTACCCATCCCGATAACCTATCGGGATTTTTTTGTGTAAATTATGTCTCTTCATCTTAATATAGTCACCATATAATCATCGTACGCACCTCCACCTTTCTCATTTCCGCACAAAAAAATGTCAAGCAAATCTGTTTAACATACCATTTCGTTGGGTAATTTCACATGTCAGGAAATGTTTTCTGAAACTTTCATTTGGTTTGACAAAACTGAATCTTTTAGTAGACAATGATTCAGTTGCAAAAAAATTTAAAAAATAGGAGATTCTAAGAATGAACAACCTTAGAAAGACATTATACGGTCTCTTAGTAGTCGCTATTATGTTGAATCTTGTTCTGCCTCCCACACTTGTTCAAGCGTATGATGGGTTGCCGAATGCATTGTTCAATACCGGAGATCGTAATGCCACAAGCGTTACCGACCTCACCTATGGCAAGGATCCGAACAATGGCCAGGATCCGAGCAGCGTGACGAAGGTTACTTACGGGGCAATTACAGACAATATTCTTACTTCCGTCTCTATAACGGATGCGAAGGGGAATAATATTTCATCTATTCGTCCAAATCTGAATGAATATGTGAATATAGACTATACTTGGAAGCTTCCGGCCGGTCACCATTACGGCGCTGGCTCGACCTTTACATTCCGACTTCCAGACAAGTTCCAGTTATCGGCTCCAATTAAGAATCAACCTTTGAATAAAGGTGGAATCGAATACGGCATTTTTGACATTACATCGGACGGTCAAGTAACCTTCACGTTCAATGATGAAATTGAGGATGGCCAAGAGCTAATCGGCGATTTCTTCGTATGGAGATATTTCGACGAGAAAAAGTTTGAAGGTGGAACCCAGCAAGAAATATCCTTTGATATTCAAGGGAACTCCAGCTTCGAAATTCCAATTCATTTCAACAAAAATCCAAACAGCAAAGAGATTGCAAAGCGTGGCACGGCCAATCGAACGATCAATCCTACGGAAATCGAATGGGTTGTAGACTTCAATACAAGTGAAGACAACATCAATAACGCTATCTTCACCGACATGCTGCCAGACGGCTTGGAAATCGATATGAGTTCTATTACAGTACATAAGCTTGACGTTCAATTGAACGGAACCGTTAAGGAAGCTGAGCAAGTAGCTTACCTCCCCGTACGTGAAGCCAATGGCTTCAAAATCGAGCTGGGCAATATACAAAATGCCTATCGAGTGAAATACAAAACGAAAATTACCAAGACAGAAGACAAACGCTATACCAATGCTGTTCAGGTCACAGGAGATAATCACAACCCTCTAACGATCTCTTCGAGTGTGGATGTACGATTCAGCAAACCGCTAGAGAAACAATCGACCGGCTACGATCCTTACACGCAAACGATCAATTGGAAGATAGAATACAATTACAACGAGCGTGAAATCGACCAAGCGAAGGCGTGGATTGCGGATGTTCTTGACACGAAGGTTCAAGAACTCAATGTGGATTCATTCGTAGTGAACGAGATGTCTATTGACGATAATGGAAAAGCAACCGTTGTCAGACAACTGGGCAAAGATGAATATACGGTCGTAAAAACAACTGACGGATTTAAGCTGCAATTCAAAAATAAAGTAACGAAAGCTTATACCATCGAGTATTCAACCAAATCCATTGACCGAGTTTATGAAAATGGGAAAATCAACAATAAAGTCACGATGCATGACAACACCTCTAAAGAGGCATCGAGAGACATTTACCCTGTCATCTTCTTCAAGGGCCATGACGATGTTAACTATGCCAACAAAACGATTGGTTGGTACCTCACCCTGAATCAAGATAATAAGATGATGGAAAACGTCGTCGTTGAAGATATATTCAAGACGAGAGGTTTGACCATTGATGAGAAAAGCCTCGAGAAGAGCTTAGCGGACGCTGGATTCATCAAAGATACGGATTATACGGTTGATTATATCGTGGATCGTGTAAATCCCAACTATCATAATGGATTCACGATTAAATTTACAAAGCCCCTTACTTCGAGTGTGGTCATACGGTATCAGACAAAATTCGATCCAACCCTGAATACTACTAGCTATACAAACGGCGCAACCCTGAATTGGGAAGAAAAAGGCGTATCTCAGAAGCCTATCACGAAAGAAGATACCGTTACACCAGATGGCTATACGAAGAACAACGGGAATAAAAGAGGCATTTACGATGCCCGCACGAAGGAAATTACGTGGACGATCGATATTAACTACAACCTTCACCACATCGATAAATCCGTACTTCGTGACTTCTATACTGGCGAGCAGACATTCGTTGACGGATCTTTGACTGTACACGAATTGATCTTGTCAGGTGGTGCAAATGGTGTTCAAGAAGGCAGCATTACAAACGATTATACATTCGAGAAGAAAACGGAAAATAATAAATCCGGCTTCGAATTAACGTTCAACAACCCAATTGACAAGGCCTATCGAATTACGTACAAGACAAGCCTTAACAATCAGTCTGTCGTCAAATCCTACAGCAATGGAGCAACATTGGAGGATAAATCGACATCAAACAAAGTATTCGACGGCTCGGCTTCTGTATCACCGCAATACGGCGATGAGTATGTATCCAAGACAGGTGTCCAAGGTAAAGGGGAACAATCGGACATCGCGTTCTGGACCGTCAACATTAATCGCAGCCAATCGCACATCAAGGCCGGTTCGGTTCTGACAGATACGTTGTCTGCCAGCCAAAAGCTTGTGCCAGAATCGATTAAGCTGTACGAAACGACCGTGTCACAGAACGGAACCTTGACTAAAGCTTCCGCGCCAATGGATTTGGAGCAAATTGCGGAATTGAAGGTCGATGGCAACAAACTTACGCTTACCTTCAAGACAGAACTGGATAAAGCTTATGTTTTAGAGTATCAATCCTTTATTGATGCCGATAATGGTGAGAATTTAAGCAACAAGGTATCTTTTGAAGGTCAGTCCTCCGGTACGGTAAACGGCAATGAATCATCAAGCATCAAAGTTGAATTCGCGGGAGCAGGAGGCGGAGCAAGCACCTCCAGCCGCGGAGATTTGAAAATCAAAAAGGTCGATGCTGCTACAGCAGCGCTGCTGGAAGGCGCGAAATTCGGGCTGTACGATAAATCGGGAACGATTCTGCTGCAAGAAGCTGTAACGGATCAAGACGGAATCGCAACATTTACTGATTTGCGATTAAGACAATACAAGATTAAAGAGCTGGCCCCTCCTCCAGGCTACTTGCTGCCGCAAAAGCCGGAGCAGGTCATTACACTGAGCAAGGATGGACAGGTCGTTACAATTAAGAACATCAAAATCGTAAGAGATTTTGAGCTTACGAAAGTAGATGCTGAAAATAGATCTAAGCTTCTTGAAGACGCTGTGTTCAAGCTCCAGCGGTTTGATGGGGTCGGATATGCAGATGTCAATGGATATACGAACCTTCCTACGAAAAAGAACGGTAAGGTGAAACTGACGGATCTTTCTCCAGGTCAATATAAACTGGTCGAGGTTCAGGCTCCCGCTGGGTATAAGCAGGAAGCTAAAGAAATTCCATTTACGATCGATGAAAACCAAACCGTACAAAAAACGGGGACTGTGACAAATAACCGAATCAAAGGCTCTGTTGAACTGACAAAGGTAGATGACGGCAAGCCTGCTTCACCTCTTGCCGGGGCTGAGTTCGAGATTCAAGATGCTAAGACAGGTAAAGTCGTACGCAGCAAGCTGATTACCGGAACAGACGGTAAGGTGAGCACGGGCAACCTGGATATCGGAAGCTATCAATTTGTCGAGAAGGCTGCACCTAAGGGGTACAAGCTCATTACGACTCCATTGAAATTTGATATAAAAGATGAGAGCAAAATCGAGCTCAGATTTGTAAATGAAAAGCTTCCGGGCTCCTTGAAGCTCTTGAAGATT
>NZ_MAIS01000331.1:0-364 GCF_001680695.1 Paenibacillus sp. KS1
TCTAGAGACTTTTTGTGATAAGTGGAAAGCTGTTTATCCCAAGGTAATTAAATCTCTGCGAGAGAACCCATACATCTTTACGTTCTATAGCTTTCCAAAGCCAATTTGGAAAAGCATCTATTCAACCAATCTCATTGAGTCGTTTAACAAACAAATTAAGAAGTATACAAAGCGAAAAGAGCAATTTCCACATGAAGAGTCACTAGAGAAGTTTCTGGTATCGCAGTTCGAGAGCTACAACCAGCGGTTTGCTACTCGATGCCATACTGGCTTTGACCGAGCACGTGCTGAACTCCAAGCAATGTTCAGCATTAGAGACTAATACAGTCTTCTACAAGAGAAGGATATTTTCATTTACACAAAA
>NZ_MAIS01000164.1:0-4670 GCF_001680695.1 Paenibacillus sp. KS1
GGGTTTTTACTTTCTCTTGTTGTTATGATTAATGTACGTTAAAAGAGCAAGAATGAATGTTCCAAAAAGGAGCATGATCGTTATTGCGTCTTTTACTTCCATGGCTTCACCTCCTTTCGAAGGGAAACCATGCCCACCCAAGATTCAATTGTAGTTATATTTTACCTTTTTCCACATCCACGTACAAGTGTTCTTATAGTTTTGAACTTACAGTTTGAACATGGTATTAATGCAATTCACATACCTTCCAAATAACGTTCCCGTATTTCACGACACGAGCCAGCCTTAGATAGCTCTTATCTTAGGCTGGCTCGTCCGTTGTCTAACCTCCATCCATTATTATACATCTGGCAATCAAGGGGCGAAAGCTCAGGCGTGAATACTTTGTTATAGGATCTCTGCGGCATCATAAAATCACTTCAAATTAACGCTCTTCTGAATGTAATATCTGATCGTTTACAAACGCTTTAATGAAGAATAGTTCATCTCCAATAGGCTTCCTTTTATTTTCATTTTCAAAAGTCTTTAATGATTCCTCTAATGAAGTTGAATTTGCGGCTTTACTGGACGATCTTAGCTCTTTCCAGAACAAATCCATTTCTTCGATATCACAAATCGATTCATGACCAGCAATAAAGTGACTCGCATCGAATTTCTGAATATCTTCTATCATTGGCTCTAAATGAGACTTTTTATAGTGAAATAAAGAATTTTTGGTTGTACCATAAAAACTATCTCCAAGGAAAATTGCTTTTTCATCGGGAACATAAACAATGGTTGAATCATCAGTATGAGTGCTTCTGATTCTCTCAATAACACAAATCTTATTTCCTAAGTCAAGAACGAGAGACCCATCAAAAACAATATCTGAAGAATTTAATTTGAACACATCCCTATTTGGCACTTCATTCTTGATAATCTCCACACACAGTGAATCCATCTTCTTAGCATCTACATATTCTTGAAGAGAGTGATCGTCAAAAGAATAGTTTCGCCACGTATTCAATAATTGATCGGTAAGGCTATTCACAATAATCGTTGCATTATACTCATTCATCCCCAAAAAGTGATCCCAATGTGCATGTGTGATTACCAAATACTTAACCGGAGGTACGTTTAATTTCTCGATTTCATTTAAAAAATCCCTAGCATGCTGAACAGAATTTCCAGCGTCGATGACTAGACTATATTTTTCTCCACAAACCAACCCTAATGTCGGTCTTTCTTTCTCGTTTTGGTTAGATAAATAATAAATGGAATCACTCAATTTATTTAACATACAATATCCCCTCTTTTAAGAACTTTCGTTTCTCACGAGTCTCTTCATCACAATTTTTCATTGGTACCACCCCCACCCATTTAGTTATATTTTACAATTATAGCATCTCACAAATGATATAGAAGGTAATAAACAATTATAACTAAACAGTACGTAAGCTTAATAAAATAAGCAGGCTGCGGTAGCCTGCTCAACAAGATGTGTTATAAAATTATTGTTGCTTTACCTTATCAACCGAAAAAGAAATCAAGAACATTCGAGCCAGCCGATGATTTTTTATTGTAAAATTCGGAATACCCGCAATTTGCACAGTACACGACTATAAATTGATTGTGCTGAATATCGAACATTTTGGATAGCCCTGTGCCGGTCATCGCTACTTCTTTCGTCCTTGCGTCTCTGCTTCCGCATTTGATGCATCCTTTTTCACTCATACATCTGTCACTCCCCAACATGTTATGTTTCTTCGTACGTTTCCAATGCATATAAGGTTGCGAAAAAACAGAATGAATCTATTTTCAATTAGGCTGGGTCGTTAGTTGTGTGCTGTATCTTCCTCGATCGATTATATATCTGACAATAAGGAGGCGAAAGCCCTGATGCGTGAATATAACGTGGTACTTTGTAAAAACCAATGAAAAAAGCTCCCGTCACGAGAGCTTTCCATTCCATTCACCGGAGGCGGGAGTACAATGAACGTCCGAGGAAAAGGCCTCCAATAGCATAAACAACTGACACCCAGATTCCACTCTCGCTCGTAGCTAAATACGAAGGAATTGAGATATTTATTGTGACCTTCAGAGCAACAAGCAAGATGATTGCTCCAACTATTCCGAATATCTTCATGCCCGACCCGATTTTTCCTCGTTTATTGAGTTTTAGCATCCATCCTTGAAACACTCCGGCTAAGATACCCAATATAGTTCCTGATAGTAGCAAAATCCACTCTTTCGCTCCAATGCCATTCATCGTGAGCGCCCACACAACTCCGGCAATCAGCAGCAACAATCCGACGAGAAATATGCTATCTAACCTTTTCATGACACTACAACTCCTTTATGAAATTTGTAATAAACCACACCTGCCAGCCGTTAATAAATCTTCTTCAACAGCTCAATAACTTCATCTAGGGTGAGGCCAAAGGATTTGTAGTATGAAGTGTCGTTAACCATTTGCTTCAAAACCATTTCGTTGCGTATTTGCTGTATTTCGTCGGATGTGAATTCGGCTACGAAACACCCTTTACCTGTTACTGTATTTATCAAACCACTTCGTTCGAGTTCTTCCCAAGCTTTCTTTACGGTAATGACACTAACACGAAGCTCCAAGGCTGCTTGTCGAATTGGTGGCAAACAATAACCGCTCTCTAATTCGCCTTTCAAAATTTGGGCGCTGATTTGTTCGAAAAGCTGCTGATAAATCGGCTTTTCAGATGTGTTCGAAATAGATACGTTCATTGGATCTCCACTTTTAGGAACCGTCTAACCGCAATTTGATAAGCAATCATAGTGAATGCAATAAATATCACGATTCCTGCAATCAAGATGGAAATTTGAAGCGTCATATTGTGGGCACCACTGCCATTGAAAGTGTCTGACACAAAAGAATTCTGGACTCCGAGCCATTGTGCAACTCCGGCAAAAAGCATAGCAGCCGAAATGGATGCCAAGGCTGCCCCGCCATATTTATACGCCGTCTTGTAATACATGGAAATAAAGATAATATTGAAGATCGCGAGCATAACAAAACATAGACCCCAGAAACCCATGTGCGGTGCGAAGAAATAGTGGGTCAGATTCGGATATAAGCGAAGATTTATCATACCGAAGATCATTGCACTAACCATATGCAATAATTCCAGAATGACTATAACGAGTATCCTTGCTTTCACCATGTCACTTCTCGTTACCGGCATCATACTGGTAAACATCAAATCGTTCTGAGTTCTATATCCGCCAAATATATTCGGGATCGTTATCCAGCAAAAATACAGAATGACGATAAAATATAACCAACCAGGAACGAGCATTAAGGCGCCCAGAATCAGAGGCATTATAAAAAACATAGGATGGACGCCTAATTTTAAATCCTTCATCACTAAGTTATACATGCACATCCTCCTTTTTCGCGAAATAAATCATGACTTCCTCAAGACTCGGTGTGATTGCTTGAATATCGGAAGTTGGTTCGAAGTCTTTGGTGTGGATCAATCCTGAAAAGCCGAAGGAATTTACTTTGTAGGAAATCAACTTTTCTTTCACCTGATCCAGCTGAATTTTGCTACCATTCAGTAGGCGATATGACGCAATAAATTCATCTTTCTCAGAGCTGTTGATAATCTGTCCGTTTTCGATAAAAGTAATAAAATCGGCGCATTTCTCCAAGTCAGATGTAATATGAGTGGAGAAAAGAATACTGATTTCTCCATCTACTACGAGCTCTTGAAAAATATCCAACAAATCATCTCTTGCGACCGGATCGAGTCCGCTTGTTGGTTCATCAAGGATAAGAAGCTTTGCACCATGGGACAAGGCAAGGGCCAAACTGTACTTCACTTTCATTCCCGTCGACAATTCGATGATTTTTTTGTTTTCATCCAATTTAAATCTTCTCAAATAGCGGGAATAGGTTTCATCATCCCAATTCGTATAGAATTTTTTAATCACATCGGTCACCGTTTTGATTTTGCTTCGAGTATAAAAATCGATGCCGCCGAATGCGTATCCGATTTCTTGTTTCAATTCGATTTCGTGTTCGGCAATGTTTTTGCCCAAAATACGGACTTCACCGCTGTCAATTTGAATCATATTCAGGATCGATTTTATTGTGGTTGTCTTTCCTGCGCCATTGGCACCGATAAATCCCATAATATAACCCTTTTCCAATTGAAACGACACATCTTTTAACTGAAAATTTTGAAACTTCTTGTTTACGTTTCGAATGTCTAATGCCAGCATACAGGACCTCCTCATCAAATTGTGTATGTCGTGTATGCACAATATAACACAGGAAATTTCTAGAAGTCAATTACTTCGTGGCCTAATTTACGGAATTTATTTTTAGCAATTTTTCAACTATCCTAAGAATCCCTTCCCGGGTCAAAACAGTCTTGTTATTTTTCCCGCTCTACCTACGGCGAGAGCAATCACCTCGGTCACCGATGCTCCTCCCCACATACAAAAAAGCCTGCAATATTAATTGCAGACTCCTTAACTCTAGTAGATTCAGTTCAATGTGAAACATCAAATCACTTGATCTTTAGAGGTATGGTAAACTAAGGTATTATTCTGTATGGATCTTAGACAATTGGACTTCGAGGTTCTCTCATTTTAAACTTTTTTAATTGCTGCTTTACTTTTATGATTATATATAAGATAACAGAGATACAAAT
>NZ_MAIS01000241.1:0-1215 GCF_001680695.1 Paenibacillus sp. KS1
TGGATTGTCAACACTAAATCAGACAGCTTTTTTAAGGGATAATCTTCTGTAATCTACTGGACTCATATAGCCTAAGGTTCCATGGATGCGATGTTTGTTGAACCAATTTACGTAGTCATATAGCTCCAATTCTAGGTGATGTAAACTGTGGAAGTTCATCTGATTAATGAATTCCGTCTTCATAATTTTAAACGTAGCTTCTGCAACTGCGTTATCATAAGGGCACCCTTTCATGCTTAAGGAACGACCGATCTTGAACGTAGCAAGTGTCTCATCAATCAACTTGTTCTTAAATTCACTACCGCGATCGGTATGGAATCATTGAATTTGACTTAGATTTCCTTGCACAGAAGCAAAGGCTCGTGTGACTAAAGCTGCGTCCTTTTTCGGCCCTGCACTTGAGCCAATGATCTCTCGATTAAAGAGGTCAACTAATACACAGATGTAGTGCCATCTGTTTTTGACTTTGACATACGTTAGATCGCTTACAACGACGCGCTTAGCTTCAGATTGCTGGAACTTGCGGTTCAGTTCATTTACCTGTTGCGATTCGTTGCATGTTGTTTTGTGAGGTTTGTATTGAGCCACGGTGTATGTAGAAACAAGGCCTTGTTCCTTCATAATGCGGCCAATTCGACGTCTTGATACGATAAGTCCACGTTCGTGAAGCTTTGCTTTAATCTTTCTTGTACCATATGCATTTCGGTTCTTCTGGAAGATTTCAACGATAAGCTTCGTAATACCATCTTCATTGCTGGAGTTTTTTACTTCATAATAGTACGTACTTCTAGTTATTTGCAGGACGTCGCACATTGCTGATACCGAGTATTTGTCGCGATTTTGATGGATGACACTTACTTTCGTCCCATGATCAGCGCTGCTTGCTTTAGAATGTCATTCTCCATTTTGAGTCGTTGGTTTTCTTTCCGTAATGCAATAAGTTCATTTTCTTCTGGAGAGCGATTGTCCTTCTCTGAGAAGGAACCTGTTTGGTGGGCTTGTTTAATCCAGCGATCCAATGCAGATGCACTCAACTCATACTCACTTACAATGTCTGCTCTTGATTTCCCATTCTCATATAGCTGAACCATCTGTTTCTTGAAATCATCTGTAAATGTTCGTCTTATTCTTTGGCATAGTAGATCCGCTCCTTGTTATGATGTGTTAATTCTACTAGCCCTTAATTTTTCTGTCCAACTAAGTGTAGCCGATCTA
>NZ_MAIS01000378.1:0-251 GCF_001680695.1 Paenibacillus sp. KS1
CAAATAAATAATAAATGCAGCCGATTGGCTGCTTTTTTATTTTGGTGGATTGCAAAAGGGGGCGAACCCCGGGTTCGTCCGCGCGCAAGGAGCCGAAGGCGATAGAGCACGGCGTCCCATTCCACCCCTAAGGTAGTCTTCGTTGAGTAAGCTTCGACAGAAAGAACAATCAGGAATGGGACATCCCATAAAGGATGGAGTGAGCATTGCGAGCGTAATCACCTTGGCTCCACCAAATAAATAATAAATGC
>NZ_MAIS01000188.1:0-2775 GCF_001680695.1 Paenibacillus sp. KS1
ATCTAAACGAAACGGTCGCAGCAGCAATCTTTCTAATTCAATAGTCGGCAATTGCTTCATAGACAGTCCCCCTTTGTAAATAAACCCAATCCTAGAAAGCTTGCCTCTTAGTCTGGGTCATTGCAGTCACAGCAGTCTTGAATTACGAACACAATAATTACTGGATACCTGCGATTCCTAACGTACTGTCAATTACCTGTTTATAGTTATCCCATTTGAAGTAAAAAGGCCCTAAAGGAATCGTTTTGTTATCATGATCTTTCATGAAATCCTTCCAGATTACGATATCTTCTTCCCTCTCAATAAATACCGAAATAAATCCACAATCTTCGTCGCCACACCAGGGACATACTAAAATCGGATATCTATTGTACATATATTCATGTTGTTCTCTCAACAAAAAAAATAATCGATCATAAGTTTTTGATTCGCTTCGCTCCCCCAACCAAGGGATGGAACCAAATCATGCTTTTTGAACATTTGATAGATAGATCTTCCGTCAATAATCAAATCTGCGAATCGGGTGTTCTTATTTCCATCTTGATTCGGATCAAATTCATCAAATCGAGTAGCAGGCTTCGTTTCCAAGAAATTAATTTTTTTCATATTACTCTCCTACATTGCTGTGACATCAGCCATTTTTTCTATAAATCGAATGTGCGATATCCAGCACAGCGTTCATCTACTCTTCCCACTCATAATCAAATACCTCATAAAACTCTTTCGTCTCAAGATTTCTTTCAAAGGCACATTGAGGCTCCCGATCTATAAAAGAAAGAATCGAATCATCTATATTCAATACCTTCCCTATCGAAATAAATTGATAATTATCGATATCATCAGGATCGTTTTCTTCTTCATACCCCGTAAAGAAACTCCATCCCGTATCCGATTCCGAGCCTTCATTAGGAAAGTCCCTTACCATAAAATTAAATTCATTTCGCTCCAGCACATCGTTCGTTACAACAACCTTCTTCTCAAAATAATAATCCCAATTTACAGCGCTAGGATCATGATGCATCGTGTCGCAAATATGTTCGATTTTAAAATGGATTTCTTGACCGAAAACCAGATCCTTAATAGATACCGGCTCATTCCGTAATGTTCCAATCAGTTCATCACCTGATCGATGGATGATTTCAACCCACATTCTCTCTCCACAATATTCTGCATCTTCTTCGTCACTAAGAAAGCTAAGCTTGACCAACTCTCCAACCTCAATCTTGCTCAATACATACTCACTAGGCACATAAAACGTATAGGGCGCTTCCTTATGTCTTTCTACAACACTGTCCAAACTCCATGTCATTTTTATATATATCTCCTTTGCACAAGCGGGGGATATCCCCTAGACTTATTCGTCCATCATTAGGACTCCTGCTAGGGGGTTCCCCTAATCTCACTCATCATAAAGATCCAATTCTATATACACTCTTAATTTGCACTCAATATATTCCCAAGCATCTTCCAGATTTTTAAATGCCCATTCTATTTCTTCAATTCCTTTCTCACTTTCCAAACCCACGAGTAAAGTTCGAATAGCTTCTTCTGAATTTTTGCCAACAATTAATGCTACTGGAAAAGGTGTATCCCCATACTTGTCTCCTCCAACAAAAAAGACACTCTCTATTTGGTCGCCCCACTCATATGATAACTCACTAAAATCAATGATTAATCCCCCAGGTTCCCATGCCTCAATGGCAGCCTTACCAATTGCCCTCATGTATACGGCATCCGCATTTCCACTGGATCCGTACCCATATTTTCCACAGAACTTTAGAATCATAAAGTCTAGATAGTCTACTATTTTGGAAGTTCCAATATGAACTTCATAACGAATTTTGCTAAGATCCTCTAGTTGTACTTGTTTTGTTGTTATCTCCATGTATTCCTCCATATTTAGATGGACAAATCGTATAGGCGTCTACAGGAAATAGAGCTAATATCAATATTAGACAAAGTAGGGAAGTAAGTTTCCTCTTATGCAATTACTTCAACTCCTTGTACAGATAGGCACCTTTTGTAAACATATTGTCCGTAGTTCCTGTTTTTAATGTACCATAAATATCCTGACTGTTTGTAAACAAAGCTACGTCCGAATATGTTTCATACCATTGACCCTTCTTTACCCAGGTTACCTTCTCTGACTTTTCTCCTGGCTTGTAGCTGTCTGCATTGAATTGAGTCGTGTCTGTTGCACTTAGTACACGGAATTTAAACTTAGTTCTGATAAACTGTGTACCATGGTAATAATAAATAGTGCTAGTGTCTGGGAAGGCGTAACCTTCTACTACTACCTTATTCTTCTTCATGAAATTAACAAAATCATTAAAAGGCAATGGATTCATATAACCGTTGTGACCTAGCAAATCGAAAGATTTGTTAAAGTAAGCAGTAGGATTAATAGTTCTATAATCGATATTTAGAGCAAGTTTGTAATAATCTTTGACATTTTTAACGATCCGGTCAAGTTCTTCTTTGGTGAATTTGTTGATGTAGTCTTTTGCCTTATATTCACCGTCTGCATGAGTAATCATATACTTCTTGATGGTATATACATTATCAGGAGTATCAGACATCAGAGTCCACTCTTTAGAGTTCTGCTTAGCACGCAACTCTCGACCCCAAACATCCAATGTAACTGTACCAGCATCTACTTTAGCTTGATACTCTGGGCTAGTGATATTGATGTAGCTAACTTTACCGTCCCATTTCACGGCAGCGTTAAGTGTCTCACTCACAAAACGAAGAGGAACTACGACCCGACCTTCTTTC